>SKJK01000144.1 GCA_007121995.1 Desulfobulbaceae bacterium | reverse complement strand
TTACGGCAGCTTATGTCAATCAAGTCATTGAGGGTTGTCGCATTTTCCTGAATTACAGGGAGATTGTGCCCGGATTGTTCTCCACTGACCATGGCTTTTTTCCCCCTGCTCACACCGACGGTCGATGCTGACAGTGTTCCCATTCTATCCTCCGATACGTCACTAAAAGTACTTCTTCTTTCATGGGACCGTTCACCTGCACTCCATCGTTATCGAGTGTCCATCCGGAAACGAAAGTTTTGTTCTGCATGAGTCGTGCTGACCAATTGAACCGCTGGCATATTCATATTGTTGCGAGAATTACCCTTGACAGCGCAACCAAGAATCAAGGAACAGAACGGTTTCCATGATGGCCACTGTCAAGGAAGATCACGTAATGTGCACCCGTATGCCTATTGCCCGACAGCAGGTTCCGCCACATCTGCATTGCCGGAAACCGCTTCCATGGACAAAGTACTATGGATGTTTGCCCCTCAATGAACGATCATTCTAAAATTTTTTACCGGAGGCCGGTTTACCACAAGAACCAACTTTTTTCAAAGAAAACGAGGGATTCACTTGACAGGTAGTGCTCAGAATTATTAAGCTCACTTTGTTTTGTACCTCCCTCTCAATCGACCGCCCGCACACGCCATGCAACAACATCATCCTCTTTTTCTGGTATTTTTGTCCGCTTTTCTCTTCCTGTGTATGCCGGCAGTATCTGCAGAAGCCAACATGCCGATACTACAGGCTACGGCTAAACACCAAGTAACCTCCCCCCAGCCCCGACCAGTTCTGCAAAGCGAAACGGTTAAGGTTGCGCCATCACCCCAAGACACATCTATCGGTCAGCAATCACTGACAACAACCTCCAAATCAGCACCGCAACGTCAGGCCTCCAGAAGAATACCATCACCTGAGCCAGTCGTTTCCACCGCTCCGACTTCGCAATCTGAGGCGGTGACCGGCACCCTGTTGGAACTACCCGATATCTCCGGAAAGATCAGTTCGCAAAGTTTCATGGTTATGGATGCCGCAACCGGAGCAACACTCTACGCCAGGTCACCTGACACACCACGCCAACCTGCCTCTACCATCAAAATTATCACGGGCCTGATTGCCTTGAAAACTCTGCAGGGGGGTGACCCGGTCAATGTCACTCGCAATGCTGCGGCCATGCCCAGTTCAAAAATCCATCTTGAGCCATACCGTGATTACCTGGCCAACGATCTGATCAACGCCGTCCTGCTCTCTTCCGCCAATGATGCCAGTGTCGCCCTGGCGGAAAAGATTTCCGGCTCTGAAGATAATTTTGCCAACCTGATGACCCTCAGCGCCAGGATGTGGGGGGCGAAGAACACGGTCTGCCGCACAGCTTCCGGCCTGACCGCAACAGGCCAGCAGTCAACCAGCCGGGATCTGGCCACTCTGTTTCGTTACGCTATGCAGGATGAAGAGTTCGTTACCCGGATGCGGGAGAGAACACTCGCCACGGCCTATGGGCGTCCTCTCAACAACCACAATCGGGCGCTGTGGCGTATTGACGGCGCGGACGCCGGCAAGACCGGTTATACGCGGGCTGCGCGGCAAACCTATGTCGGTCATTTCACCAGGGCGGGGCACTCGATCGTGGTCGCTATTCTAGGAAGTGAGTCCATGTGGTCCGACTTGGAACAACTGGTCGACTATGGATTCAAAGTACAGGAACAAAGAACGAGCAAACGGGGAGATGTAACAACCTCTTTTTCGCCCTCCCCGCAGCCATCACGGAGCTGAAACATCGGCCTGAATCCGTGACGGCTGGAGTCTTTTTTGGAGCACATTTACTGTAAATAGGTTAAAAATGCGGCGATTTTCCTTGCAATATGTCGTCACCCGCCGCCCTTGGGGGCGTTCGTCCGCACGCTATCTTCATTGCCCGTAACCGTCCGATAAAGTTTACTTTAATCAAACGGTCACGAACAACAAAGCTGACGCACGGACAAACGCTCACGGATCCAGGATCGGGATAAAGAAGACAGGACCAAGAGTACCGATACCCTTGATCTGTTGAGCAAAAAAAAACCGGCAACTTCTTCGTTGCCGATCTTTTTTTCAAAAAATCTTGTCAATGTAAAGAGGAGGGCTCGCCTGGTCACTTATTCAGGGTTGAGTCGTTTTTTCACGACATCCAGCAATACTTCACGTTTAAACGGCTTTTCCAGGGTGGCAATATCACCCAGGTAGCCGGCCATGGTGAGATAACGCTCTGCCTTGATGGCACCCCCTCCGGAAATGGCCAGGATTTTCAAATCCGGGTAGTCACGAACCAACTCCATGATGAATTTGAGCCCGTCCTTGACCGGCATAATCATATCCGTGATCACCAAGTCAAAAGAATAGCGACCCACCAAAGCAAACCCTTGTTCACCATTTTCAGCAGTGTGCACTTCATACCCTTCCTGCCCCAGCATCTGGGTCAGCATAGTGCGTATTTGCGCTTCATCATCAACGACCAGTATCCGCTTCAAGACAAGTCCACTCTCCAACTTGAAAAAATATGGGTTTCAAATAGCGACATCCTACAGCCTCTACCTTGTCGAATCAATACTTTCTTACCGGACTCCTCACTTTTCCCTACGGCACAACCGCCCGAAACCACCAGGAATAGTCCCGGATGACCAGAAAGCTCGTCCCTGTTTGTAATCAACGAACCAATGTCCACCAGGGTTTCTTGTCGCTTGCACAAAAATAAAAGGCTGTTCAACGGAAAAGCAGGAGTGAAGATATTGCCCTGTTTTTCCCTTTTCCGGTACCAGTAAGGAAAGCGCCTCTGCCATGGAAGGAAGACGCCAATCTGTACACCCAACAAACCCTTGCGTGTTGATCCGTTCAAGTTCCCGGTGTATGCCCCTGCTGCTCATAATGTCGAGACCACCCCGTTGCCACATGAGGCCTGTCACCCTGTCGGTGACAGTCAACCCATCACCGTTGTCGACCAAGACAGGTCGGAACCGGCCTTGAGGATTTCTCTCCTGTTCGCAGAAATCATAACGGCCTATCAAGGATGCCACGTCGTCTTCACTTAATACCTCCGGTCCCTGGGGGAGGACCACGGTCTGGTCAACCGTGACCACCTCGTCAGGTTGCGGCAATCCAGTGGCCATAATGTTTTCATTGACCTCTGTTTCTATCAGCAGGATTCTGGATTCATCCTCGGTCTCAATAACGTTGGCGATCAGCCACTGCTTTAAGGGATCGTTGATACCGTGGGTTCGTTCAAAAAGAGCTACCTTGCCCTGTTCCTGCACACATTGCTGCAACATTTCCATAGGTGCCTGTATTTCAGCGACTACCCGGGCATGTTTGATCCCGCGCTCCATGAGATACAATTTGGGCTCATCATCCCAGGCGTCAATGAAAAAATAGTATATCCGTTCGTTTTTACTACGGACTCGTTCCCTTCCGCCCCAGCTTTCAAAGGTACCGAATGTGTATTCCGGCGTCATTTCCCAGTCAATATTCTGTATACCCGTGCGTGCCAACTTCCTGAACAGTCCCATAGGCCCTCCGTCATGGTTTAAAAAAGAGCACCAACCTAGTATGCTGTCGGTGATATTCTACCTTTACTTTTATTAATAATCATTATTCATTTAATATGAAAAAAAATCTGCAGACAGAACCCGGGTCTCCTTTGCCCCTCGGCAGCGAGATAACCCCACGGGGTATCAATTTTGCTCTTTTTTCCAGACACGCCGAGGCAGTTTCCCTGGTGATTACTCCCGATCCGGAACAGCCGGAGTCCATAGAGTTTTCTCTGGATCCCGCTGTCCATAAAACCGGGGATATCTGGCATATCCTGCTGGTCAATGCTCCTGTTACCCTGCGCTATGGGTACAGAATTACCGGGCCCCACGACCCCCACGGAACAGGTCATGCCTTTGATGCAACCCGCATCCTGCTGGACCCCTATGCCAAAGAAATACACTCTCCAATATGGGGCGGAGAACGGACCTGTCTTGGTCGTGAACCTTGCTGCCTGCTTGATCGCCACGATTATGACTGGGAAGAGGACCGCCCCCTCAATATCCCGCTCAAAGATTCCATCATCTATGAACTCCATGTTCGAGGTTTTACCCGCCACCCGTCCTCCCAAATAAGATCACCGGGGACCTTTCGAGGTATCACTGAAAAAATTGATTATCTCAAACACCTGGGAATCACCGCGGTGGAACTGTTGCCGGTTACCGAATTCAATGAAAATGAACCCATCTTTGTCAACCCTCACAACAACGAGCGACTGAAAAACTTCTGGGGATACAGCCCTCTTTCTTTTTTCGCCCCCAAATCCGGCTACAGCAGCGACGCTGAAGCCTCCCTCAACGAATTTCGCGACATGGTTAAAGCCCTGCACCGGGCCGGCATTGAGGTCATCCTCGATATTGTCTACAACCATACCGCCGAAGGTGGTGCCGATGGGCCGACCACCAGCTTTCGCGGTATTGACAATACCATCTATTACCTGCTCGATCCCTGGACCAGGGCGTATCTTAATTTCTCAGGTTGCGGCAACACCTGCAACTGCAATCATCCCATTGTTCGCAATTTGATCATGGATGCCCTGCGTTGGTGGGTGATAGAAATGCATGTGGACGGTTTCCGTTTCGACCTGGCCTCGATTCTCGGCCGGGATGCCCGGGGGCAGGTGCTGGCCAACCCCCCGGTCGTTGAGATGATCGCCGAAGACCCGGTGCTGGCGGACACTAAAATCATCGCCGAGGCCTGGGATGCAGCTGGGCTTTACCAGGTCGGAAATTTCTCCCCGCACCACCGCTGGGCTGAATGGAACGGCCGCTTCCGTGATGATGTCCGCTCATTCATGTGTGGTCACCCCAACATGGTTCCGGCCCTGGCCACTCGCATTGCCGGCAGTTCCGACCTGTATCAGGTCAACGGCAGACGACCCTGTAACTCCATCAATTTCATCACCAGCCACGATGGTTTCACCCTGGCTGACCTGGTCAGTTACAATGAGAAACACAACTGGAACAACGGGGAACAAAACCGGGACGGCGACAACCACAACCTCAGCTGGAACAGTGGTGTGGAAGGGCCGACCACCAGCTCGAAAATCCAAACACTCCGCCAGCGGCGGGTCCGTACCATGGCGGTCATCCTTTTTCTTTCCCAGGGCGTTCCCATGCTGGTTGCCGGTGATGAATTCGGGCGCAGCCAGGGAGGAAACAACAATGCCTGGTGTCAGGATAATGCTATCGGCTGGGTGGATTGGTCCCTGGCCCGGAAAAATCATTCTTTGTTGCGCTTTTTCAGAAAATTGATCCAGCTGCGCTCGACCCATCCCGTGTTCCGTCGTGACGATTTTTTTGCCGGCCACGATCCGACCGGGGCGCCTACCAACCCACCGGACATTGTCTGGCAGGGTCTTCACCCCGATGAACAGGACTGGTCCCCTGGATGCAAAACTCTTGGTTTTTTTCTCAACGGCGCATCTCTTGCGGAGAGAGATGACGATTTTCTCGTCCTGCTCAATGGCAGTGCCGATACCCCGGCGACCTTTACCATACCATCACTGGTGCACAACAGGATCTGGGTACGGATTATCGATACCGGCCAACGAGCCCCGCTTGACTTCGTTGACCCCGGGACGGGAAATAGGGTAGAGTGTGGTTCTGCAATCAAGGTAGTCAACATGGGCTGTGTTGTTCTCCAGTCCGTACCACAGAAGTCCCTGAATCCGTGACGGCAGGAATCTTGTTTGGGGTATATTTTTCTATAATCAGGATATAAATGCGGCGGCTTTTCTGGTACTGTGCCGTCACCCGCCGCCTTTCACGGATCCAGGAGGTAACTGTATGATCCAATTGCTGATGCTGGGCGATTCTCTGGTTGAATGGGGAGACTGGCCGACACTGCTTCCGGATGTCGCGGTGATCAACCGTGGTTTCGCCGGAGAAACCACGGGAGAACTGGCCGTGCGGCTGGGTGCTGAAATTGGTGCCTGTCCCGACCCCGACGCTGTCCTCCTCCAGTCCGGCACCAACAATCTGCTGCTTGGCGACCTGTTTTTTCCGGTAATTTTTACCAGTATGGT
>SKJK01000052.1 GCA_007121995.1 Desulfobulbaceae bacterium | reverse complement strand
TCCTATACCCAAACCCTCGAAGAACAGGTTGCCCAGCGCACCCAGGCATTGTTCTGTTCCAAACAACTCCTCCAGGAAAAAATAATCGCCCGGAACCAGGAGTTGCATACCTTGAACACCATCGCCGAACTGACCACACAGGGCACTGAGCTGGCCGACATGTTGCCCGGAGCACTGCGGGTCACCCTGGAGCTGATTCCGGCCATGGGGGCGGGTATCTTTCTCCATGAAAAAAACCTGGACCGGCTGGTGTTGCGATACCGGGAAAACGCAGACTGTCTTCCCGAGTGGGTTACACTTTCCCTCCCCCCCAACGAAGAAACGTTCCAACCACAGGACGGTTGTACCAATCGAGTCCCATCGGAAAAAGACCTCGGCCATTCCATCACCTCCGCCTTTACCGGACAGCTGGTCCGATTCCGCAGCGACCGGGGACGGAGCCTGATGCATATCCCCTTGGATTGTCGAGGTAACGTCCTGGGCGTCATGACCCTGACCGGTCTGGATATGGAAAGTCTCTCCCTGGAACAGGAAGACCTGTTGATTTCCATCGGCCGCCAGATCGGCATAGCCGTTGAAAGTCTCAACAATGTGCACCGACTCATCCAAAGCAAGGAACTGCTGCAATCCGTGTTTGACGGTATCACGGATCTCGTGGTTTTAGTGGACCGAGAATTTCGCATTAAAATGGTGAACAAGGCCTATCTCCGACGCTATAATGTCGACATAGACACAATATTGAACAGGCCATGCTATGAACTGCACCATGAAGCGCATACCTCATGCGGCGACTGCGGCCTGAAGGAGGTGCTGGCCAGCGGAAAGCCTGTGTCCAAAGAGTCAACCTGTACCACCGGCACCATTTTTCTGATCAATTTTTATCCGCTCTTTGACGTGACAGGTCAGGTTGAAAGCATCATCCGCTACGCCCGGGACATTACCGATCAAAAACGGGTGGAACAACAGATACAACAAACTGAAAAGCTGGTGGCCATGGGCCAGTTGGCCGCCGGTGTTGCCCATGAAATTAATAACCCGTTGGGTGTGATTCTCTGTTATGTCAACCTGCTTCAACGCCAGCTCACCAATGATCAACAAGGCCATAGAGATCTAGAAATAATCGAAAAACAAACCCAAAGCTGCAAACGAATCGTCACAGATCTTCTCCAGTTCGCCCGCAGTCGGGATTCATGTAAAGCTCCTGCTTCCTTGAACACCATGCTCAACGAGGTGGTGCAGATGCTGGAACATCAATGTAAAATCAAAAATATAAGCCTTGAATTACAACTCGATCAACACCTGCCTCTGCTCGCTGTGGACGGGAACAAGATGAAACAGGTTTTCGTCAATCTGCTCCTCAATGCATTCCAGGCCGTCCAGCAGCAGGGCATGATCCGGATTTCGACTACCTATCACTCACAACAGCAACAGGCGGAAATCATTTTCCAGGACAATGGCCATGGTATCCCTGCAGAGATTCAAAACAAAATCTTTAACCCTTTCTTCAGCACCAAACAGACCGGAGACGGCACCGGGCTGGGTTTATCGGTCAGTTATGGTATCATCCAGGAACATGGTGGCCAGATCACCGTGACCAGTGATCCCGAGGCAGGGACCCGATTTCTTATCCAACTGCCAATAGAGCAGGAACCAACACCCTGAACACAACTCAACTTCCCTTACCAGTGATGCACGAACAGAGCCTGCTGATCATCGATGACGAAAAAGATATGCTTGAGGGGCTGAAACGCGTCCTCTCCTATGAGCTTGATGACCTTGAGGTCGTCACCCACGCCAATCCCCTCCATGCCCTGGAACTGATCCGCGATCAGCGCTTCGACCTGATTCTGCTGGATATCCGCATGCCGGAGAAAAACGGCATGGACCTGCTGGTCGACATTCGCCATCTCGATCCCTATGTCACTCTCATCATGATGACCGCTTACGGCAACATTGAAACCGCGGTGGAATCGATCCGGCGCGGCGCCTACGATTTTGTCACCAAACCTTTTGAAATCGCCGACCTTGTGCGGGTGATCAAAAAAGGCCTGGAGCGCAACCAACTGATCCGCGAAAACCTCAACCTGCGGGCCAAAATCGGCCAGGAAAGCGTTTTTCAACATTTTGTCGGCGAAACGCCGCCTATGCGCCGTCTTTATGACACGATTCAGACCCTGGCCCGAACCGATTACACCGTTCTCATTCGGGGGCAGAGCGGTACCGGCAAGGAACTGGTGGCCCGGGCTCTTCACAGTCTGAGCAAAAGGGGGGCACGACCCTTGCTGGCGGTCAACTGCCCCGCCATTCCCGAACATCTGCTTGAAAGTGAACTGTTCGGCCATAAAAAAGGAGCCTTCACCGGTGCCCACACCGATCATATCGGCCTGTTTGAGGAGGCCAATGGTTCTTCCCTGCTCCTTGATGAAATCGGAGACCTGCCAGTAGCCCTGCAGACCAAATTATTGCGGATTCTCCAGGAACAGGAACTTCGTCCCCTGGGGGGAAGCAAGAGTAAAAAAATAGATGTGCGTATCCTGGCAAGCACCAACCAGGACCTTGAGGAAAGAATTGCTGAACGAAAATTTCGGGAAGATCTGTTCTACCGTCTGAACGTGGTCACGGTACAGACCCCTGCGCTCAACGAAATCCGTGAGGATATTCCGCTTCTGGTCGACCATTTAAGCAGAAAATTCGCCGGTGAATTGGGCATTCCGACCAAAAGATTCTCCCTGGCAGCGTTGGAGGAGTTGAAACAGCGGAAATGGCCGGGAAATGTACGGGAATTGCAGAATGTTGTGCGCAGGATACACTTGTTCTGCCATGAAGAGGTTATCCAACCGCTTCACCTGCATGCAGTGGAGCATCCAGGTCAAGACAGGCGTCCAGAGCCGGGGCACCTTCCTGACCGCAATGGCCTCGAGCCCTACATTCTGGCACGTGACCGACTGCTGGAGGGGTTTACCCGTGAGTATACCGAAAACCTGCTCGGACTATCAGCCGGCAACATCACCAGAGCAGCGGAAATGGCCGGTCTCAGTCGCGTGGCCATGCAGAAGATCCTGCGCCGGACCGGTATCGACCCCACGGCCTACCAGCACCTGAAAGAACCTCCCCTCTGAGAAACGGGGGCTACCGTGCGATCATTGCCCGCAGCATATCGGCGCAATTTTCGGCATTATGACTCATTTCGTGCATATGTTCGAAAAAATGCAGTAATTGAAAAACCGATTTGAAGTCATTTTCCTCTTTGAACAACTCAGCAAAAATCTGGGACTTGATCCGGCGAACCACCTTGTGCTGCATCCTGACGGCCCGATATTTCTCCTTAACGGATTGTCGATCCATAATATCGGTGTGGACCAGTTTGACCGTATCCTCCAGGGCAGGCTTGAGCACCTCCACCGTGCGTGCTGCCGCCTCCACCATGGCCAGACCGCTGCCTCGGAGGGCATCGGACAGATGCACATCGTGGATGTCGAGCCAGTCCAGAGCATCCTGGGCAGCGTCGAGGATATTATCCTGAGCCCGGGTATAGTTAATGAACAAAGTTTTGTCCACGGCCATGAACAGACTGTGGGGGAGATGATTGCGGATATTGCGCTTGATTTTATCAGCGGTCTCCTCATAATTGTCCAGTTCACTTTTCAAGGTCAGGAAATCCTTACAGGTCGACCCGCCGCCGATATAACAAAGCAGGGACTCCTGAATAAGCGCCATGGCCGCTTCGATCTGGCCATAATGTTCCAACAGGCCGTCCATGGGTGAACGTCCGCCAATTAAACCCAGAATAGGAATGCGCATCACTAACCTCGTTCTTGCACCCGCTGAACCGTTTACAGAACTGTCCAGCGAAGCAGTTGAAAAATGACAATGGATGTAAAAGCTGCAATGGGCACCGTCAGTACCCAATACACGACAATCTTGCCGATAACGCGAAAATTTACGGCGGCAAACCCCCGTGCCAGCCCAACGCCGACCACCGAACCCACAGTGGCATGGGTGGTGGAGACCGGCATACCAAGGCTGGAAGCCGCCAACACGGTGGTGGCGGCTCCGAACTCCACGGAAAAGCTGCGGGTATTGGTCAACAGGGTGATCCTTTCACCCACTGTTGCCATGACCTTGCGACCGAGTACCGTGATTCCCACGGCAATTCCCAAGCCTCCTCCCACCAGCAATAAGATAGGCACCTCGGCCCGAGGTGCCAGGGCGCCTGTGGTGGCGATCATCCAGATGGCGGCCACCGGGCCGACAGCATTGGCAACATCATTGGCTCCGAGGGAAAGAGCCAGATAACAAGCGGTTCCGACCTCCATTCGCCGAAACAGGGCCTCTATGGAACCAGGGCCCACTTCCACTCCTTCAAACAGTTTACCGACCAGCCAGTAGCCCACGCACCAGATTAGTCCGGCGATAAGAGCGATAATCCCAAGAGAGCCGGAAAAACCCCATCCCAACGACTTGCCTAAGGGCATTTTATAGAAGAAGGAAAACAGTACCAGAGCAGCGGTCATGGCCATCCAGAAGGGGGCCCACAGCTGAGCGCTTCTGACGAAGTCTTGTGCGGTCAGGATATTCCTGCGGATATGGGTGAAAACCACAAAGGCCAAAACGGCACCCAAAAAGGGAGAAATAATCCAGGAGAGGACGATGGCGACCATGGTTCCCCACTGCACCACTTCCGGCCCCCCCGCTACCAGGCCGAAGCCAAGGATACTGCCCACGATGGAGTGGGTGGTTGACACTGGAAACCCGGTAATCGTGGCCAATAAAACCCATAGACCGGCGGAAAGGAGTGCAGCGAGCATCCCCAGCATCAATATATTTTTGTCATCAATCTGTTCCGGATTGATAATCCCCCTGGAGATGGTGGCCGCAACGTTGGCACCTAAAAAAACCGAACCGAGAAAAGCAAGAACCCCGGCAACCAGGACGGCCTGACGCACACTGAGGGCTTTGGAACCGACCGACGAGGCCATGGCATTGGCAGCATCGTTGGCACCGATACTGAACGCCATGAGCAGTCCGCCGCCAATGGCGAGGACCAGAACAATAGTGGCAATGTCCATGCGGGTAGTAAGTCGTGGTTAAACCCAGACAGGGCAGTTGGTGTCAAGGACGGACGGCAGAGATGTACCCAAAGAGTCACTGTCTGTCAAGGCGATACGGAAAGAAAAACACGACTGGTCTATCTATCGAAGGATTTCTCCACCTGGATTACATCGATCAGTAGTCCGGCCGGTGCAGATTAAATTTCTTCATACGATAACCCATCTGCCTCTGCGTCAATCCCAACTCGCGAGCAGCACGTGACTGCACCCAGCCGTTACGGATCAAGGCGGATTCGACTTGTTCCCGCTCCAGATCCTTCAACGATTTTCGTGTACCTGGGGGAGTTGCAACCGTTCCGGATGACAAAACCGGCTCCACGGACGCTGCAATTCGCACCGACTCGGGCCTGAGCATATAGTCCGGCAAGTCTTCGACCCGCAGGACATCACTTCCGGCCAGGATCACCAACCGCTCCACCAGATTCTGCAATTCCCGCACATTTCCCGGCCAATCATAGGCGGTGAGAAAATCAAGGAACTCTCTGGTCATGCGCAGTGATTTTTCGTTGCGTGCATTACTGGCACGGAGAAAATGATCCAGCAGCAAAGGAATATCATCCCGGCGATTGCGCAGAGGCGGCAAATTGATGGGCACCACGTTGAGACGATAATACAAATCATTGCGGAAGGTACCCTGAGCAACTGCTCGGTCAAGGGTGACATTGGTGGCCGCGATGATACGAACATCAACGCTCCGGGTCCGTGAGTCTCCCAAACGTTCGAACTGCTGCTCCTGCAAAACTCGGAGCAGTTTTGATTGCAGCAACAACGGTAATTCAGCGATCTAATCAAGAAAAATGGTCCCTTGATCGGCCTGCTCAAAACGGCCGACCCGGGTCACCACCGCACCGGTAAACGCCCCTTTTTCATGACCGAACAGTTCACTTTCCAACAGATTTTCCGGCAAGGCGGCACAATTGACTTTAATAAAAGCGTTTTTTTTACGCGGACTGGCATCATGCACGGCCCGGGCGACCAGTTCCTTGCCTGTTC
>SKJK01000254.1 GCA_007121995.1 Desulfobulbaceae bacterium | reverse complement strand
GCTTTGCTCGCGCCTGGCGCTCTGGTCGTTATCGAGGAACACCGAAGCACCAGCCTGCCGACCATGGTCGGCACCCTGACGCTCATCAACCAACGCTGCTATGGGCAAACCGGACTGTGGTTTTACCAACTGCAATCGCCCTGATGTGCAACCATATCTAAGCGATCAAAGGTACCTGTCTTTGTACGTCGTTATTGTGAATGTTCTCCCGGTTCAGGTACAAGACGGCATGACCTGACACCTGTATAAATCTGGCGTGCCTATGACCGCTGCCAATACAGGAGCGTGGTACACAAACAGCTACAAACCCCGTGATTGATTACGCAACTATGCATGACTCCATCGACCCCACATTGCCCGGCACTGACAGACAGACATCCGGCACAGCTCTTTATCCGGGCACCTTCGACCCAATAACCAACGGCCATCTGGACATCATTCGCAGAGGCCTCAATCTGTTTACACGGATCATCATCACAATCGCCGTCAATCCCCAGAAAGTCCCCCTTTTTTCCCTTGAAGAGCGGTGCGAATTGATCAGAGGCTGTTTTGGAGGATTTGCCCCGGGACAGGTTGAGGTGGCCATCACCGACGGCTTGATCGTTGATTATGCGAGAAAAAGAGATGCCCATGCCATCATTCGCGGTTTGCGGGCTCTATCTGACTTCGACTATGAATTCCAGTTGGCCCTGATGAACAGAAGGCTGGAACGCTCGGTGGAAACGGTTTTTCTGATGACGGGTTTTCGCTGGATCTATATCAGCTCCACCAATATCAAGAATGCGGCTCGTTGCAAGGGAGATGTGGCGGGGCTGGTCCCCCCTCACGTCGATCGCGCGCTCAAAAGAAAATTTGCCTGATGGACGATCGGAATCACCAGAAAATATTCTCTCCTCGAAACGGGAACCGACGCGCGTTCCTGGTACGATGGGTGCAATGGACCCTGGCTGCGACTGCGGCCCTTTTTCTTTATCCCCTCTTCCGCTTTGCTGGATTCAAGCCACCCCGGAGACCACGCCTGGTGGACGTTCCAGCACCTTTACCGGCAAGCGGTACCCATACCAGCCACGACTTCCTCCTCTTCGCCACCGAAGACGGCGGAGCCAGGGCCGTTTCCCGTATCTGCACACACCTCGGCTGCCGGGTCAATTATCTCCAGGATATGGAATATATTGAATGCCCCTGCCACCAGAGTCGTTTCACTTCCGAGGGAGTGCGGATTTCCGGACCGGCAGAGCGAAACCTGCCCACCTTTGCAGTCACACAAAAAGTGGATAGCGAAGGTCAGGTCACCGCCTACGTGGTGCACCTCTGATGGGCCCTTTGTCCGGAAAAAAATACATCGAGATCCTGCTCAATCCCCTCCGTGATCACCTCTGGGGCGGTGCCGCCCTGATCAGCCTGTATATTTCCATCCTCTCGGGGATCGTGGTTGGCCTGCACTATGATGTTGCTGACCCTTTCTACACCACCACCGCCATTGAATTGCTTATCCCTTACGGTTCCTTCTGGAGGGCCCTGCACTATTTCTCCAGCCAGGCTTTTTTCCTGCTGCTTCTTGTGCACCTGGCAGCAGTTCTGTGGAAAAATGAAACCGATTACAAACGAAGCGCCTGGATCCGTCTCTGCCTCACTCTGCCCTGTGCTCTCTTGTTGCTGTTTACCGGCTATGTGCTCCGCGGTGACGCCACCGGTGAGGCTGCCGGTGCCATCGCCGAGCACATCTGCCTGGCCATTCCCCTGATTGGCACGCAGATAAATGATCTGCTCTTTGACCTCACCGACAGTGGAATGCGCAAAGTCTATATCCACCATGTTATTGGCCTGGTTGTGCTGGGAGGGGTGGCGGCCTGGCCCCATCTCCGCCGTTATACCGCCAACTGGCGGAATCATCTGGTCCTGGTTCTCCTCACCATCCTGGTGTCAGTGGGCTGGACAGCACCGATTGAACCAGAGCAGTTCGGCCTGTTGTTCATTGCCGGCCCCTGGTTCTTTCTTGGTCTCCAGGAGCTGCTCCGCTACCTGTCGCCTTTTGTCGCCGGCGTAGTCATCCCACTGCTGCCCATGGTCCTGCTCTGCTGGTTGCCGAAGAAACCACCGGGGCGCAACCGCTGGCTGCTGGCCATCGGTCTTTGGTTGCTGGCCTATGCCATCCTCACCTATATCTGCATCGAACGAATCTGACCATTCGAGATGGAAAAACCGTCCCGCCCTCCCAAGTTCATGAAAAAACATGCGACCCAGCAAATCACTTCTCTTTGAGAACTTCCAGGGCCACGAGGACGCGCACCTCCTTCCCCACGACACCCATTTCGAAAAATTGCCCTGTACCAACATTGTACTCCAAACGATCTACCATAAATTCGATCTCGATCCCGGCGACCATCTGCCCCTGTTTCAAGGGATTTTCTTGCATTCCGAAATACGTCAGGGGCACGGTAATGCGCTTCGTCACGTCCTTGATGGTCAGGTCGCCCTCCAGGGCATATTCATCCCCTTGCACGTGTTGAACGTCTGTGGTGACGAAAGTCATACGAGGGAATCGTCTCGTTTCGAAGAAGTCAGCCGAACGCAGGTGATCGTCTCGCCTGGTGATGTTGGTGTTGATACTGGCGACATTGACCGTAAAATCAAAACGGGCGTCCTCGAAGTTTGCTGGATCAAAAACAACGGTCCCTGAAAAATCGTCAAACAAGCCGCGTACGGTGACAAAAGTATGCCGCACGTCAAAATAGATAGCGGCATGGTCCTGGTCGATTTCCCATTGATCGGTTTGGGCCTGGATCACGGGTGTTCCCAGCAACAAAGCAAGGACGAGGGTGAAAAAAGCGGCTTTCCATTTCATAATGACACTCCTGTTGATGAGGTTTACCCTTTGCAAGGTATCACGGGCCAGGATAAGCACAAGGCTGACCAGACTCGAGAACAATTCTTGACAAGCATACGCGCATTATACGTTTTCCGGCCGTCAAGTCAATGACTGAAGCTACCAACCAAACCGTTCGGTAAAAATCCGGCGGCGTGAAAAGCCCAGGCCAAGGAGTAACTGCGTCATGTCCGCCATCATCCCCTCGGGACCGCATATAAAGATCGATGCGTACCGACTACGATCCGCCAGCAATCGCTCCAGGACAGCGTGGTCCAGACGGTCGCCTGTGGTCGCCGTATCTGCGCCTCTGGTGAAAAAATGGTGCACCCGTAACCCGGGCAGGCGGAGTTCCAGTTCCCTGCATTCATCGCTCCGTATCACGTGATCCCTGGTTTTGTTGCTCCAGATCAGGGTGATTGTGCGTTCATCGTTGGTATCGGCCATGTACCGGAGCATGCTTAACATGGGGGTAATACCGATCCCGCCAGCGATCATGACCAGTTCCGCTTGTCCGCTGCATCGTAAATGAGAGAAAAGACCATAGGGACCATCGATGGCGATCCGGTCACCAGGCTGAACATTGGCGATGGTGTTGGTCCAGTCCCCGCAAAGGCGAATGAGGAACTCCAGTTCTGTTGGCCTTTGCGGAGACGAAGCGATGGTGAAAGGATGTTCCTCGGCTCGGACACCTGCAGATTTGATTCGGATGAAGGCAAACTGCCCGGGAGCGTATGGAAAAGCCAGGCCTGACCTCGGTCTCACGAGCAGACTCATGGCATCCGGTCCAACCGGCTCCACCGCCGTGACCGTGTGCGGCCTGAGCCTGGTCCGGACCCTGTGTATGGTCATCCAGGCATAGAGCAGCATCCACAGCCCGATTGCCCAGTATACCGATGCTTGCGGCAATCCCCGCCCAAAGCTATCGCTGACGTTGAGCACATGCACAGCCAATCCGGCGACGACCACGACGGCTCCCACGCGATGTGCTGTCCGCCAGAAATGGTAGGGAAGTCGCAGGCGGGTGCGCAACGTGCTGGTGATAACCATGATCAGGATAAACAGCAACAGGCCCAGCCCCACTAATTCGGGCCAGTAACGTTTGGTCAGGGGAATGATCAGGGTGTTGTCCGGGAGGTAGACCAGCATGGGGTGGAGCAGGGCGCAACCGACGATGGTGATGCCCATCACACCGTGCCACCGAAACAGGTTATTCAAACCTATAATTCTGTCTAAAGTCCTGATCCTCGCGCTCCAGAGCAACTGCATGAGAAGCAGTACGCTCGCGATCAGGCCCAACACCTTGCCGGCACGCAACATGGCCTTCGCACTTCCGAACTTGTAGAGCATGGAAGAAGATTCAAAACGGAAGGGAATGGAAACAGCCCCTGCAAGGACGACAAGAATGACCAGCACCACCACGGCTCCCAGCACGGTGCGCGTCCCCGGAGACCAAATATTCGCTGCGGCCTTCCCGACGCTATGTTGTGCGTCTGTGTCTATATTTGATGCCGATCGAAAAGCATGGAGAACCATTTGACTGTCTCCTTTTAGGTTACCTGGATTCGTACGCGTTCGCCCACACGCCCTGATGGGCGGCACAGTGACATGATATTTCAATAGAACAAAAACGTTTAAGCATCACCACAGCAGAATCTCACTTTTCAATCAACGCGCAGTAAAAAAAGTCGTTCAGGAGCAAGAAAACAATCAAGCAGGCGCTCGCCATCAAGGCTGTCCAGTGATGTGGCTGCCGAAGAAACGATGTGCTCATACACCTGTTCAACCGCCGCTCCGTACCCTGCGAGATGGTAACGGCTGCGCAACAGGGCACGGTTTGCTGCCATCGGTTGGTGCAATACCACCGGGTCAGGCAGGGCGACGGGATCACAATCAATGGCCAGTCCATGGTCCGTAGCCAGACGGTGAAGGATGTCTTCCTGCATGACTTCATGCAATCGGCCATAATCAACCCGACCATCATGAATCCAGGCGCTTAGCAGCCGTTCCAGATCATCTGGTCCCGGAGCACGGCCGTAATCGGCCAGAGCCGAACGCAGCCCCCGCCGGGCGGCCGTTCGCACCTGTTCACGACCGGGCCAGGACAGTGGCACTTCGAGTCGATCATAGCTCCAGGGTAAAACAATTCCTTCTTCCCGGAAACCGGCGGTGATTTCGGGAAGATCACGACCGCAAACCGGTACTCCCAAGTGCCAGGGCTCGAGAAAGGCCATGCCAAACCCCTCGGCAACACTGGTGGTGATGGCTGCGTCGGCACGGTGGAGCAACTCAGCAAAACTTGGTCCGGCAGGACCCACCGCCTCGAACTGGACCGGCAGCCCCAGATCGGCGGCAACCTCTTTCCAGCGGGCATATCGCTTCCATTCTCCAGGATTTTCCGGTGCCGAGGTTACGGCAAATCGACTTCCCCGCGGAGCCAGAGCCGACCAGAAAAGGAATTCACCCAGATTCTTGCGCCGAATAGCCCGGGTCGGATAAAGCCACAGCGGTGCTGCGGAACGGACCGGTTCGGATTCTGTTTCCCCGAGAATTCCCAGGTCAATAGGGTTGGGCAGCAGATGCAGATGCTGCCGATCCAATCCGGCAGCCTGCAAGAACCTGTAATCACGATCATTGAGCACCGCGTAATGAAGATGATCGGCACGGGGATACAAAAGCCGGAACAACGCCTCTCGGTCACCGCCGGCCATTTCGGCCAACATGACCCGGAAATTACCGGGACGACCATCTTCGGCAAAATCATGAATCTGCATGAGCAGTGGCCTTCCCTGGCTGGCCAGTACCGACAAAGCGCCGGGAAGCACCAGGCTTTTCCCCAGACTGTGATTGTGCACATGCCAGATATCCGGGTTCCCGCCCAAGGCTTCACGGGCGGCGACAGACATCTGGGTCGCCAGTTCCACGACAGCGATGACCGGACGGACGAATTCGTACTGTAAACCGGGCACAACCCGGAAGGCACCGGGAAAATCACCCGGCGGTGGGCTGCCGGTGAGCACCACCACCTGATGCCCATGCGCTCTGAGGGCTTTGAGTTGATGGCATATGACTCTGGTAACCCCGCCACTCTGCAGGTGGTAATGGATAAGAGCTATGCGCATGGAGCCCCTCGTGCCGTGGACATCGCCATTGATCGAAACCTGCGGCGTGACCAATCCAGTCTCCATTTCAGGTAATACGCCGGCACCTCCCGCATCGGCGGTCGTTCGTGTTCCTCT
>SKJK01000239.1 GCA_007121995.1 Desulfobulbaceae bacterium | reverse complement strand
TGACTGTTGAGAAGGAGTCCATGTAAAAACCGGTCATCATTCTTGACCCTCATCCACTTCAATAACCAGGGCCGATCCAGTGGACAGTGCTTCGGCCACTTTACGACGGGCCGAGGTTAAAATCCGCTGAACCGTACCTCGAGATACACCCATACGCTCACCAGCCTGTTCCTGAAACAGCCCTTGGTAATCACACAATCTCAGCGCTTCCAGTTCATCCTGCTGGATGCTGATTTGCTGCAACTCCTGCAATGGTGTCCCGGCAGGTTTGAAAGCCCTGTCGCAGAACTTTCCCTTGCAAAGACGTTTTTTTTTCGGACGTGGCGACATTGCTGTTCCGCTCCCGACAAGGACCTGACTCTTGTCCGCATAATCATTGAATCGTATATCGACGTTCAGCCCTCAACCGCTACTTGCCCACGCGTGATGGACCTGCAGGTTGTGAATGAGGCGCGCAACCCGACAAAAAAAAGCCGACCATTTCAAACGCGCAAGATAAACCAGAGCTGCACAATACGCAATGTTCCTTGTTTGCCGATACCTTGAGCGCCTCCGACACAACCAATCACGGGAGGGGGAGCACGTGACGGTCCTCTTTAACTCCTCTATGCATGGAAGCGCAACTGTGAACAGACGGACGCTCACCGATCCGGGTTATACTCTGACTTGTCATGGACAAAAAGAAACCTATCATGTATATGCTAGATATCATTTTGTCCTTTCCGCCTTGGATTGTTCACGATCTCAATGAACACATACTTTGTCCGCCTTATCATCCTGTGCACATTTCTGGTTCTCGTCCTGCCCGGCCAGTCGCCGGCTGCCGACAAGAGGTTGCCACCCTCTGTCAAAGACATTATTGTCACCACCTCGGAAACCGATCTGCTGCTTTTTGCCACCGTGCAAAACGGTTTCACTCCAGAGATGCTCGCTGACCTATACAACGGCATCCCCATTGTGTTTACCTTTCACCTCGAGCTGGTCAAAACCAGAAGAACCTGGTTGAGCACCACCCTTGTCAGCACCACCCTGACCCATACCATGACTTGGGACGAACAACGTCAGGAATACCGTGTCTCCCTGTCGGAAAAAGAAGGGGAAGACATGGTCACGCAGAATTTCAACCAGGCCAGCCAACGAATGGCCGAACTCAACGGAGCCAAGGTTATCGCTCTGGACCGATTGGTTCCCGATGCTCCCTACGCCATTCATTTCAAAGTGACCTTGGCGAAAAGGTATCTTCCCCTGGGGTTACACCGTCTGGTCCCGTTTTCATCGTTGTTAAACTTTGAAACCGAGTCGCGCACCATTGAGTTCAGATATTAAGGCGATCTGAACACGTCGTTATATTTTCCAACGGCCAAGTTGCGTTAAACCTGGTGACCCCGCTCATTTCTGTTAACCATTTTTCATGCTCACCCCGGAACAGAAAAAAAAGAAACAGCATCTGGTTCGCTGGGTCATCATTGTGTGCATTGTCCTCATCCCTGTGCTGGGTTACCTGCAGAAGGGACTGCTCACTGGTGACTCCCTCCTGCCGCTGAGCAGCACTATCCTCATTTTCGCTCTGATCAACATCAACGGCCTGTTGCTGTTGCTCATGCTCTATCTGGTGTTGCGCAACCTGGCCGAACTGGTTTTCGAACGTAATCAGCGCATCCTCGGCTCCAAGCTGCGAACCCGGCTGGTAGTGTCCTTTGTTGCCCTGTCCCTGGCGCCAACAGCGATCCTTTTTTTCGTTTCCCTTCGTTTTGTGTCCACTTCCATGGATTACTGGTTCAATGTTCAAGTGGAGGAGTCGCTGCAATCTTCCTTTAAACTGGCGAAATCTGTCCTGCACGATACTGGTGAGCAGGCCGAATATGCAGGACGACACCTGGCAGCGATCCTTGGCAGTGGCACACTGGACATCCGCAACACCGCAGATCTGGAACGATTTTTCAACTTGACCCTGGAAAGCGATTTGGCCGGAGCACCGGACAGCGTTCTCCTGCTCAACGCCGACCGCAGCGTAATTCTTTCCGTCCGTGGTCCGCAGCTTCGTTCCATCACCCCACCGGCCATCCCATCGGAAGCCCTGCGGGTGGCAGCTACCAGCGACCGGGTCGAAGTCATCACCCAGATGACCACCATCGGCGAACTGATTCAGGCTATTGTCCCTTTTCAGGTACATGACGATTATCCCCCACAAACCTGGTTTCTCATTACCACCCAGCTTATTCCCTCGGACACACTTGCGACCATGCAATCGGTCTCCCAGGGAATTACCGGCTACCAGCAGATGGTCATGTTCAAGGCTCCTATCAAGCTCAGCCTGATCATCATTCTCCTGATCATCACTCTGCTGATCCTGTTTGGAGCAATCTGGTTCGGTTTTTACATCGCCCGCAGTCTCACCGGACCGATCAATAAACTGGCCGAAGCTACCCGACGCGTCGCCGACGGCGACCTCGACTTTATCCTCGAAAAGGAGTCTGACGACGAAATGGGACTCCTGGTGGATTCTTTTAACTCCATGACCTCTGATATCCTTGCTTCCAATCGGCAACTGGCCAGTGCCCATGCTGAGCTGCAACGCAGCAATGAAATCTCGGAACAACGCCGCCGTTACCTGGAAACTATCCTGAAAAACGTCGCTGCCGGGGTCATCGCCCTGGACGAAAATAACCAGATCACCACCATCAACCGTTTTGCCGAGGAACTGCTGGCCATCAAAACCAATGTGTACCTCGGTAAAGATTTCCATCTGACCCTGCCCAAACAACATGTCCTCATTGTCGAGAGTTTTCTCAAGGAACTGCTTTCCTCCGGCAAACAATCCATCGAACGCCACCTGAGGGTCACCATTCGCCGGGGTGAAACCCTTTCGCTTCAGGTCAACGTCACCCGAATGGTCGATGACCACCACAATCCCATTGGTTTTGTCATCGTTTTTGACGACCTCACCAACCTGGAAAAGGCCCAGCGACTGGCGGCCTGGCAGGAAGTGGCCCGCCGCATAGCCCACGAAATTAAAAATCCGCTTACCCCCATTCAACTCTCGGCTCAGCGACTGCGTAAGCGCTTCCTTAACCGAATCTTCGACGACCGTGACATCTTCGACCAGTGTACCGCCACTATTGTCAACCAGGTCGACGAGATCAAAAACATGGTGAGCGAGTTTTCCGACTTTGCCCGTATGCCCAAACTGCACAAAGAACGGAAAAATCTCGGTCAACTGGTCGAAGAGGTGGTTTTTCTCTACCAGGAAGCCCACAAGCATGTCCACGTTCACTGTCGGATCGATCCATCAGTGCCTGCGTTCTCCTTTGATGCGGTCCAGATCAAACGGGTTCTGATCAATCTGCTCGACAATGCCGTTTCCGTTCTCGGTGACAACGGCACCATCGAGGTCAGCCTGGAGTTTGCTTCCGACCCCCGGTCTATTCGGCTGGAAGTGGTGGACAATGGGCCTGGGATCGCCGACGATGTCAAGCTGAGGGTTTTTGAACCATACTTCTCCACCCGCAAGTCCGGCACTGGTCTGGGCCTGGCCATTGCCCACACCATTGTTTCCGAACATAATGGCAGCATTCGCACCCGTGACAACACCCCCACCGGCACCGTTTTTACGGTTGAGCTGCCCCTGGATACCTGATAAGCTGCGGCCACAAACTATACACTCCATCGGAGGACTATGCAGGTTACTGAAACGCTCTCTACAATCCGTTCATAACCAGCCTGAACCATGACCGACACCATTCTGATCATTGACGATGAAATCGCTATCCGTGAGGCTCTCTCGGGCATTCTCGCCGACGAAGGATTCGCTTCACTCACTGCCTCTTCCGCTGAAGAAGGGTTGCATGTGCTCGAAGAAAAGGATATCAGCCTCATCCTCCTCGACATCTGGATGCCGGGCATGGATGGTCTTGAAGCCCTGCGCCTGATCAAAAAAAGATTTGATCTGCCGGTGATCATGATCTCCGGCCACGGCACTATTGAAACCGCGGTTCAGGCCACCCGCAGCGGTGCCTATGATTTCATAGAAAAACCTCTCTCCTACGATAAGATTATCCTTTCGGTGAATAAAGGGGTCCAGCTGGCTCGCCTGGAACGGGAAAACCGCCTGCTGCGTGAAAGTAGTCCAACCGAGAACACCATCACCGGGAACAGTCTCGTGGTCAACAGGCTCCGGGAACAGATCGAACGGGTTGCCCCCACTGATGCCTGGGTGCTTATTCGCGGTGGTCACGGCACCGGCAAGGAACTGGTAGCCCAGACCATCCATCGGTATTCAGCACGATGCAAACAGCCGATGATCGCCGTGAACTGCGCCGCAATTCCAGAAGAGCTGATCGAATCGGAACTTTTTGGCCATGTCAAGGGTTCGTTTACCGGGGCCACGGAAAACAAGAAAGGCAAATTCGATCAAGCCAATGGTTCCACCCTTTTCCTTGATGAAATCGGCGACATGAGCCTCAAAAGTCAGGCCAAAGTTTTGCGCATCCTTCAGGAGCAGAAGTTTGAGCGGGTCGGCGGCAGCCGAACCATTGAGGTCGATGTGCGGGTGCTGGCAGCAACCAATAAGGACCTGGAAAAAGAAATCGATAAAGGTGCTTTCCGAGCCGACCTCTTTTACCGCTTGAACGTTGTACCCATTATGGTTCCGGATTTGCTCGACCGGCGCGAAGATATTCCACTGCTGGTTGAGGATTTCAGTAACCAGTTCAGCAAAAAAGGACTTGGCCGTAAAAAATTCACCGATGAGGCCCTCCTTCTCCTCCAGCGACACTCCTGGCCCGGCAATGTTCGCGAACTGCGCAACCTGGTCGAACGTTTGGTGATCATGATCAGCGGTGATCACATCGATGCAGAGGATGTAGCCTTCTTCCTTGGTAATGTTCCCCTGCAGCCGCCCCCAGGGCCCGTTTTCAACGGTGACTACCGAAAGCTGTCCTTTAAGGAGGCCCGACGGCAGTTTGAGAGCGAATATCTCCTGGCTAAGCTTGAGGAGAACGATGGTAATGTCTCAAAAACCGCCGAGCAGATCGGTATGGAACGAAGCCATCTGCATAAAAAAGTCAAAGCACTGGGCATTGCCGTCAAATAACAAGCCTGCCGAATCCCTGCTCCCCCACACCCCTGACTTCCAGAACCCACAATCCCTCTGAGGTATCCTATGGTTTTTCCTGAATATCGTCCCCGCAGAATGCGACAAAACGAAACCTTCCGCGCCATGATCCGCGAAACAAGGTTAGCGCCGGAACAGATGATCTATCCACTTTTTGTCCTTCCCGGCAAGGGGGTCCGCCAGGAAGTTCCTTCCATGCCCGGTGTGTTCCGGCTCTCCGTGGATCAGCTGGCCACAGAAGTGCAGGACTGCCTGGCTGTGGGGGTCCGCTCGGTCATTCTCTTTGGCCTGCCCGACAAAAAAGACGGACTTGGCTCCGGTGCGTATGCCAGAAACGGCATCATCCAGCAGGCTATCCGCGAACTGAAGAACAAGGCCCCGGACATGACCATAGTGACCGATGTCTGCCTGTGCGAGTACACCGACCACGGCCATTGCGGCTGCCTGGCCGGCGAAGAGGTGGATAACGACGCCACCCTGGAACTGCTGGCGAAAACCGCTCTGTCCCATGCCCAGGCCGGCGCTGATATGGTGGCCCCTTCCGATATGATGGACGGCCGGGTGAGCGAGATCCGCACCGCTCTTGACGAAAATTCGTACCACATGGTGCCGATCATGTCCTATGCGGTCAAATACGCGTCCGCCTTTTACGGGCCATTTCGCGATGCCGCCGACTGCGCTCCTCAATTCGGAGACCGCCGCAGCTACCAAATGGATCCAGCCAACATCAGAGAGGCCCTGCGGGAAGCCACCCTGGATGTGGAAGAAGGGGCGGACATTCTCATGGTGAAACCGGCCCTGGCCTATCTGGACATCATCAGCCGCCTCCACGACGAGTTCGACCTGCCGGTGGCCGCCTACCAGGTAAGCGGCGAGTATGCCATGATCAAGGCCGCCGCTGAAAAAGGCTGGATCGACGGGGACCGGGTCATGGCCGAAACGCTGATCGCTATCCGTCGAGCCGGTGCTGACATGATCCTGACCTATTTCGCCAAGGACATGGCCCGTCTCCTGGC
>SKJK01000180.1 GCA_007121995.1 Desulfobulbaceae bacterium | reverse complement strand
TTGAAAACGATTTCATCGGTACGTACCGTGCCCGGCAGTAAACGGGCCTCTTCGTCCTGTTCCTGGAGCAGGCGGGGGATGGGGACCCGATAGGCATCGGTTTCCTCCTTGCCTTTGGTGTTGAAGGTGTAGTAGGGCGTGACGCCAATGAGGCGTAGCTTCTGGCGGAGCGCGGCGGTTTCAAAGCGGCGCGAGTTGAAGAAGGTGTACACCAGTTGATTGTAGACTTCAATGCCGAACAGCCGGAATCGCTGGACCGCGGCCATGGCCTCGGGAGTGATCTCGGCGACATGTTCGAAGTGGGTGACCACCATCACTTCGCGGCGTCCGGGTTCATGGAAGCGCGTGATCGCCCGGGCCAGAGATTCGGTGATTCGTTGCGGGAGGGTCACCGGTGTTCGGGTGCCGAGGCGGATACGGTGTACATGCTTGATGGACGCCACCCGGGCCATCAATTGTTCGATCAGGGGATCAGGGAGCAGAAAGGGGTCACCACCGGTGATCAGAACTTCATTGATTTCCGGCGTGTTTTCGATCCAGGCCAGGGCTTTTTCCTGGCTATCTGGAGAAAGAATGGCGCTTTCAGAGTAGACATCTTCGATTTGCCAGTTGCGCTGGCAGTAGACGCAGATCTGCGGGCAGGTGAGTACCGGCTTGATAATGACGATATTAGGATAACGGCGAGTGATGCCGTCAATGGGCGAGGTGTCCTGCTCGCTCATGAAATCATTGGCACAGTCATCGGCCTGTCGATTTTTCAACATTTTGCGGACATAATCCAGGGGCGGGATGACTTGGGCCCGGACAGCGGTATCGTAGGTTTTGCTGTTGGCCGGATCAAACAGGGACAGGTAATACGGGGTGATGCCAAAAGGGATACGATGGAGGCGGGCCAGGCGAACAGCTTCGTACTCTTTATCGTCCAGGGCAATGAGACTGCGCAGGGTATCAGCGTCGCGGATGATGTGCCTGGTGTGCCATTTCCAGTCGTTCCATTCCACATCTGTGATGTTGAAGGAGCCTTGGATGGCCAGCTTAGCGGTGCTGCGTTCCCGCAGCAGATGGTCGTCCAGGCCGCAGGGATAGGCAGCCATTTTTTGCGCGGCTGCCCGGGCCATGCGTGACAGGTGGATGGAACGTAGCCGGGCCGCCTTGCGACCGCTGTATTTGAGGAAGGCTGGCGCTTTTTCAGTGTAGACCTTGGCTGTGCCACTGATACCGCGGATCAGGTGTTCGACTTCGGCGATGAAACCCGGTGAGGGCGGTTTGGGTTTTCGGCCTCTGTCGCTTGCTTTGAGCACGGCCACCAGGTACTCGAGAAAGCTGTATCCAGCCAGTTCTTCGCTACGGGGTGAGAGCAGGTTGCGGAAGGCCCAGATGGCGTCGCGGCAGAGAATCCACTCCATTGAAGGGAGTTTTTCGGTGCGATCAAAAACAGTGATCAGCAGATCGGAGAGATAGGACCGCAGAGCCAGGCGTTTTTCCTCCAGGGGAGCATCGTTGAGGAGGATGGCTTTGACCTGGGGGTTGGTGGCCAGAGCGGCACGGAGTTTGGCGTATTGCATGATGATCCCGTCACGTTGCGGTTCACAGGGAACCATTGTCGGAAAACACGGTAAGGATCCGGCCGGAAGTAACAGGAACGGGACAAGGGGGTGCCCCTGTGGCCCTGAAAAAATGTGGGGTAGAAGTGTGGAACGGAGGTTCCGGCGAGATTCAGCTATATAGATACAATGAATGTATGCTATTATACTCGATTGTGCCTGCAAAAACAAGAGTGGCGAGCAGGGTCGCGAAATGCGATCACAGGTGTCCCGCCGTTGCCTGTCCCACGGTGAGGGTGCGGGTGCCGAACTCTTTTTCGTCTCCTGCATCCGGTGCACGGACACAAACATGGAGGACGGCCAGGGACAAGCCTTGGCAAGAGTGCAGAACAGGAAAAACGTGCGGAGTTGAGCTGTTGACTTCCGTTTGCCAGACCCAGAAATAACTTGACGCCAGGGCGAACCTTGCTACCATGGCCGTTGAAAATTACACCGCAGTGTCCCGAAGTCACCACCGGGATTGCCGGGTCAGCAAAGGAGATGGTGCTGCTTTGAAAACCGGAAATAACATGCCAGGGAGATATGTGTTGTGGGGCGTACTGTTGACGCTGTGTCTGAGTAGCATGCCGATGGCGGCGGAGGGGAGTTCTCTCTACAGTCGCACCCTGCTGGAGCTGATCAATACCCATCGTCAGGAACATGGTCTCAATACACTGCGTGCCGATGACGGCCTGCATCGATTGGCACGGCAGCACAGTTTTGCAATGTTCCGCCAGAAGAGGACCAGTCATCTCGGTTTCAAGGACCGCTTTGACCGTGCCGGCAGTACGCTTTGTGTCGAAAATGTCGGTGCTGGTCATACCAACGCCCGGGAGCAGTTCGATGCCTGGCGTCATTCCAGCGCCCACAATCAGAATATGCTCCACAATAGCATTCAAAAAGCAGGTGTCGTTGAACTTAACAATTATGTCACTTTTTTTGCCTGCAGGTAGTGTTCTGGGAGCATCAGGTCCACCGACCGGAACCATTGATATGATTACGTTTAACCTGCCGTTATCAATTGTTTTCCCTGACCCAAAACGTTCTTTTCAGTTAAAAATATAATGTCGCGGGTTGCGTAGATGACACCGCGACAGCTATCGGGTGGTGTTTGCATGGGACGCATTATTCTGATCACCGGTGGGGCGAGAAGCGGCAAGAGTCGCTATGCCGAACAGCTGATCACCGGGTTCGGCGATGACATTGTCTATGTTGCCACAGCCAAAGCAATGGACAAGGAGATGGCTGATCGGATCGCCAAACATCGGGTGCAGCGGCCTGCATCCTGGCAGACTTTTGAAAGTCCCACCCGGCCATCGGGGGTGATCGCTGCAGAAGGAGGCCGTGCCGCGGGCATTCTGCTCGATTGCCTGACGGTGATGGTCACCAACCGGATGCTTGCGCATTCCATGGATTGGGAGGTGCCGACAGTGGCCCAGATGAATCTGGTGGAGGCTGATGTCCTGGCCGAAACAGAGGCCATTGTCAGCGCCGTGGCCAACAGCCGGGCAGACCTGGTCGCTGTGACCAACGAGGTCGGGTACGGTATTGTCCCGCTTTCGCCCATGGCCCGTTTTTTTCGCGATTGCGCCGGCCGGGTCAATCAACGGATGGCCATGGCGGCTGCAGAAGTTTTTCTGGTCGTTGCCGGTATTCCCATGCAGATTAAAGGCCATTGAGGGGCACCAGGTGCGCTCATTTCTGCTTATGCTCCAGTTTATGACCCGGTATCCGATCCCCGTGCGGATCGAGTTCACGGCTGAACGTTTTGTGAAGGGAATGAAATGGATGCCCTTGGTTGGCCTTCTGGCCGCTTTGCCTGCAGCCATTGTTTTTGCGGTGACTGATGCTTTCCTGGGGCGGGAGATTGGTGCCATAGTAGCGGTAATTCTGCTTATCACCGTGACCGGAGGACTTCACCTCGACGGAATCGGTGATACCGCTGACGGACTGTTTTGCTACCGGACTCGCGAGCGGATGCTCGAGATTATGCGCGACTCGTCCCTGGGCACCAACGGAGTAATCGCCATTGTTCTCGCCATTCTGCTAAAATATATTTTTTTGCAGAATATCCCCGCCACCGGTGCGGTTCTGGCTGTGCTGGCTGCGCCGGTTCTGGGCCGAATGGCCCTGACCTGGCATTCCGCGGTGGCCCGCTATGCCCGGGAGGGGCGAGGCATCGGAGAGTATGTCAACCGCACGGGTCCGGTCCAGGCGGTGACAGCAACTCTGGTCTCTCTTGGTATTGTCACCGGGATATTGTTTATGGGCGGGGTTCCGCCGATCCTGTTGCCCTGGATGGTACTGGTGCTGCATCTGCCGCCGATCCTGCTGGCCATCCTGTTTGCCGCCTATGTGAAAAAGCGGTTGGGCGGCATCACTGGAGACACCATTGGTGCAAGCATTGAACTGGCGGAACTCCTCAGTTTTTTTGTTTTTCTTCTTCTCTGGAAATTTTTGATATGAATACGACCAAACTGTATCTCATTCGGCATGGTGAAACTGAGCAGAACAAAACCGGCATTCTTATGGGCAGCACCGATACGCCGCTGAACGATCACGGCCGGCTGCAGGCCACTACCCTTGGGGGACGAATCAACGGTCTGGACGTGGATGCGATTTTCTCCAGCCCTCTGCAACGAGCCATGGAGACCGCAATCCTGGTTTTCGGGCAGCAAACCTCGATTATCACCGACACGTCTATTCAGGAGTTTCATTTCGGTGAATGGGAGGGGATGCATTTTTCTGAAATCGCCCGGCAGTATCCCGAGGTCTGGCAACAGTGGCTTACCGACTGGGAAAAGACGCACATTCCCGGTGGCGAAGCCTTTGCCGCCTTCAAGGAACGGGTCATCAGTTTTGTTGAAGAAACTGTCCATCATAATAGTGGCAGGCGGTTGGCAATGGTTTCCCATGGCGGCTGCATCCGTTCGCTGCTGGCCCATTTTTTCTGCGATTCGGTCTCCACAGGATATTGGAAGTTTAAAGTGGATAACGCCACCCTGACCGAGATCGAATTCATGGGGAGCTTACCGATTCTCGTCCGTTTCAATTATCGATAGGAGATACCATGCAACTGCTGCAGCAAACCCTTGCGGCTATACATCCCACGGATCGGGAAGTCATGGAGCTGGCACAAAAAGAGATTGATTATTGCCTCAAGCCCCCGGGCAGTCTCGGTAAACTGGAGGATATTGTTCGTCAGGTGGCTGGCATCACGGGGAATATTCATAATGTTATCAACAAAAAAGCCATTATTGTCATGATGGCCGACAATGGTGTGGTTGCCGAGGGCGTTGCCATGTATCCCCAGGATATCACCCGGATCGGTGCAGATTTTGTCACCACGGGACGCATGGGAGTCAATTTTCTTGCCAGGTACGCCGGGGCCGATATTATTGCCGTTGACATTGGTATTCAGGTCGATGTTGATCTGCCTCTAGTGCTCAACCGCAAGATCCGCCGGGGCACAGCCAATTTCCTCAAAGAGCCGGCCATGACCAGGGATGAGGCCATCCGGGCAGTGGAAACCGGCATCGAGGTTACCAACACGGCCATCGATCAAGGCTATGACCTCATCGGCACCGGCGAAATCGGCATCGGTAACACCACGGCCAGTAGCGCTGTACTGTATGCATTCACCGGGGCGCACATTGACCGGGTGGTCGGCCGGGGCGCGGGATTAACCGACGAGGCTTTCGCCCGAAAAAAGGAGGTGGTTCAGGAGGCGGTGCGGCTGCATCGACCGGATCCCGACGATCCTTTTGATGTGCTGGCCAAGGTCGGCAGTCTGGATATCGCCGGGATGACCGGGACCTATCTGGCCTGCGCGGCCCGCAGGGTTCCGGTGGTCACCGATGGGCTCATATCCAACGTTGCCGCCCTGACGGCTATCCGCTTGCACCCGGAGGCGGTGCAGTATATGATTCCGTCGCACATCTCTTTTGAGCCGGGCGCGAAACTGCTTAAGGAAATCACCGGGCTGGAGCCTATGCTCGACATGAACATGCGGTTGGGCGAGGGCACGGGTTGCGCCTTGGCCTTTTCCATCATTGAGGCGGCGTTGCGAATGATCGAGGAGATGGGAACCTTTGCCGTTATCGGGAAGACACGGGATGAAATTGGGGACCACATCATGGCTTATCGGGGAAAATTTCCTCGATAACGCCCGGCTGGTGGTGGGGCAGGTCGATTTTGTCGAACTGCTGGTATACACGTGGGATAGGGACATGCGCGCTAAGGTTGTCTCCTGGCTCGAGCCTCTGGCTGCACTGGATCTTGCTTACACAGTGCACCTGCCGACCGACACCGCCGAAAATGCCCTGGCTGCGGCTCTTTTTTTTGAGGAGAGTGGTTTCCCTCTCCTCAATATGACCCTGCACCCGCTCTCCGGTTGGCAGCAGTTGCCCTGGCCATCCCGGGTGGCTCTGGAGAATCTGATCAATCAGATCGAATTCCATCCCCGTTTTACCTATGACCTTACCCACAGTTTGCTCGGGACAACACTGCCCGATCATTTTCGTCCTCATATTGTTGAACTGCACCTTTC
>SKJK01000029.1 GCA_007121995.1 Desulfobulbaceae bacterium | reverse complement strand
CTTTTTTTTTGCTGCTGTTCCGACACCGGATTCAATTGCTGGGTGAGACGTAAAAGCAGGTAGGGCACCGTGGTTCGTAAAGAAAAAAATGTGGTAGTTGCAGCGTACGTTTCCTTGTTATCAGCAGCATAGAGTATTTCTAAATTTGAATCAACCACCATGCCGGAGTGAAGCGGGATGCATCCCCTGGAACAGACCATTTATCGCCTTCTTCTCCGCGAAATGCCTGAGACCATGTCCTCCGCGATCCTGGTCGGGATTTCAGGCGGATCTGATTCCATGGCACTGCTGCACATTCTGGCTGCTTTGCGGCCTCAATCCAGGCTGACCTTGGTGGCCGCATACATCGATCATGGACTTCGTCCTCGGGAAACTCCGGTGGAATGGGCCTGTGTGCGGACTGCAGCAGCAAAATTGCAGCTTGACTGCGTCATGGTGTCAGTGGATACGGCCGCTGCCGCGATTGCCGGCAAACTTTCCCCGGAACAGGCTGCCAGGGAAGTTCGCTATCGAGCTTTTGCCGATCTGGTCCATGAACGGCAGCTGGATCTGATAGCAGTCGCCCATACCGCCGATGATCAGGCTGAAGAAGTGCTTCTTCGTTTACTACGGGGTGGTGGCCGGCGAGCACTTTCCGGCATGCGCTATCGCTCTGGTACTCTCATCCGTCCATTGCTTGCGATCCGCAAAGATGAATTGATGGCCTATCTTGCCGAAAAAAATATTTCATTCTGTCATGATTCCAGCAACGATGACCTGCGTTTTCTCCGTAATCGAATCCGCCACGAATTGTTGCCTTTGCTGGAAGAGCGTTATGATAGCGGCATTCGCCAGGCGTTGCTGAAAACGGCTGCCAATCTGGGCGAAGATGAGGATCTGCTCGAGCGCCTGCTTGCGCGCAGCTGGGAAGAGACGGTGACTATGGAGACAGCGGGTAAGGAAGAAGGTTTGATCTGCTTGCTTGACCGGGCCCGATTTCGCGCCCTGCACCCAGCCCTGCAGCGGCGGGTGATCGAGAAATTGCTTTGGTCCATGGGCACAACGACGCGCTACGAGCATATCATAGCAGTGCAGACTGCTGGGCGAGAGGGAAGGTCGGGCAGCGAACTGCATTTGAGTCGGGGATTGCGTGTTGAAGTCGGTCGTGAGCAGTTGCGTTTTTTTTATCCCCGGGGTAAGGAATCCTGGCGGGGAAGCCTACAGCCACATTGAACTTTTTATCACGTTCCTTCGACATTCCATCTGGAGACGATCAAGCCGTCGTGCACAGGTACGACTATGATGAATAAATAAAAGATAATGAGCGTTCGCACACCGAGGGCACCTGGCTGTCAATAGACTGATAAATGGAGAAATGACAATGGAATTCAACTATATGGGCAACACCTATAGTGTGGACGAGCAGGGTTGTTTATTGGATCCTGCCAGTTGGGACGAAAAATTCGCGCAAGGCATGGCCAGGGAATGCGAAATACCGGTGCTTTCCGGTGAACACTGGGATGTTATCCGCTATCTCCGCGATACCTATGAACGAACCGGGATCTGTCCCACTGTATTTGCCACCTGCAAGGCCATCGGTCTGCGGCCACCGGAGATGAAAAAAATGTTTCCAACCGGTTATCATCGGGGAGCCTGCCGAGTGGCAGGTGTCCATTACCGGGTGACCCATATGAACTACAGCACCCATATCAAGGAAAGTGTGGCCGACCTGCGCGCCCTCAACAGAGACAAGGTCTATAGCACCGATGTGCGAGGCTTTCTAGTCAATCCGGAGAGCTGGGATGAGAATTACGCTGTCCATCGTGCCATGGAAATGCGGATCCCGGAACATCGGTTGACCGATGAACACTGGCGGATCATTTATTATCTTCGTGAAGTTCACCAACTGGAACAACGGATTCCAACGGTGTATGAAACCTGCGAAAATTGTGACCTGGAACTTGAGGCATTTGAATTGCTCTTTCCCGATGGCTATCATCGTGGAGCGGTTAAGATTGCCGGGCTGCGATTTGCCCGGTAGTGTGTATTCAGGTCAGCCAGGGGTCATCCTGCTCCATGGTCTTGTTCGCACGCGTTGGTCAATGCGCCGGCCAGCCGGGCAGTTATGTCGGGCCGGCTACACTGTGGTCAATGTCGGCTATCCTTCCCGCTCATGCACCATTGAGGTGCTGGCTCATACCGTCCTGCCGCCGGCAATCAACGAACTGAAGCAACAAGGGTGTCATTGTATCCACTTTGTCACTCATTCCATGGGCGGCCTGCTGGTGCGTGCTTATCTGGCAGAGCAGCCCCTGCCCGGTCTGGGCCGGGTGGTGATGCTCAGTCCCCCCAATCAGGGGTGTGAACTGGTTGACTATTTCAGTCGTTTTCGTTGGTTTCACGCCTTGTTTGGTCCAGCGGCCTGTCAGTTGACCACTGTGGTCAATGGCCTGCCACGGCGACTCGGACCACTCTCCTGCCCAGTGGGTATCATCACCGGTGTCCGCCCTGTTATCCCCCTGTTTTCCAGGTTTTTTGCCGGTGCCAACGATGGCCGGGTTTCGGTAGCAAGTGCACAATTGCCCGGAATGGCAGATTTTATTACTGTCCCTTTGGGGCACTCCCTCCTCATGAACAGCAACGAGGTTCTGGTCCAGATTCTTTTTTTTCTGGCAAACGGTCGATTCAAACGATAGGGGTGCTGTGGCTCTTGGTGTAACTGTTCACGGAGCACAAGGAAACGATTGTGGGAATCTGGACCGTCACAACCTGGTGTCTATCCAGAAACAACATATTTTGTTCTGAATCGAGCCGCGGTAGGCACAACCTATTTACGGCGGAGAACCCGCTTATCGTCAATGCGGATGGTGAGCTTGATTTTGTCAAAGTATTCGAGCAGAGGGATGGAAAACTTTCTGGTCAGGCCGGTGAGATCCTTGAAGCGGGGGGCATCAATTTCCCCTTCCCGGCGAATGAAGGTGATCACCTCTTGTTGGAGCTGTTCGATGGCTGGAGCGTGGAAGCAGAGTGATTCGTTGATTTTGATGACCTTGCCTTTGGCAATAAGCAGGTCGATAACCTGGCGGATCTGTTTTTCCGGAAATTCTCCGAAAGCAGCCAGCACCTCTTTGAGATTGGGTGGGGTCAGACCGGCCTGTTCATACAGCGTGCCGATCTTGTGCTCCATTTCCTGTTCATTGACCTGCAGGGTAACAGTGTGTCCCGTCAGCTTGATTGCAGCACCAGCCTGCTCAATCACCCCCTTTTTCATCAGACCGGACAGGAGGGCGTGCAGCAGTTTGTGGTCAATGGACGGTCGCAATTGAGAGCGCAACTCCTCTTTGGCGAGTGCGGCTTTGAGCGGGTTGTCCCGGTGGTACCTGGTGAGAAAATCGGTGATCTTTTGGGAGAGGCTGTCGGCCACTGAGCCGGCGACCATTCGCTGGCTCTCTGAATCAATGATCAGCAGCGAGCCGGTTGAGATCGGGTGTTGGAGAAGTTTCTTCAGTCGTTTACCGAAAACACCTGAGCGGCCGGCAAGCTGCTCGGCGGTCAATCCAGGAGCGCCGCTTTCCTTGATGAGCTGGATGATTTTATCTTCCATGTTATCGGAAGCATAGGTTGCCATGAGGGAACGGTTGCGGAGGCGGTCCTTTTCCAGGGTCCGACGACGTTTTTTAGGAGCACTCCCCAGGATTGTTCCCCCACCGATGGTGGTGATGGGAGAGTAACTGCGGATCACATACCGGTCGCCGGGCCAGACCGCCGCCGGTTCCTGGAGCATGAGCTGTACCGGACCGCTTGCTCCCGGTGGCAGGGTGTCGGTTTCGAGCAGGATTGCCCGGCCGACAATCTCCCTGGTCCCCAGATGCACTCTCACCAGGGTGCGGTTTTTCAGATCTTTGCGGGCTGATTGCAGATGGTGGCACTCCGCGTCCAGCAAAGTGGAGGAGACCAGGCAGCCCGGAGTGGCTGCCATGTCACCCCGGTTGATGTCATCCTTTTCTATCCCTTGGAGGTTAATAGCGGTCCGGTGGCCGGCCTCAACCAACTGTACATCCTGGCCATGAACCTGGATGCCTCGAATCCTGGCGGTCAAACCACCGGGGTAGAACATCAGTTCTTCTCCAACGGCCACCCGGCCGGTGAGCGATGTGCCGGTTATCACTGTGCCAAAACCCTTCATGCTGAACACCCGGTCCACTGCGAGGCGGAAGGGACCGAATTCCTCATGGAAGGGCACGTTTTTCACCTTGGCATCAAGGAGCTTGATGATGGTGTCGATACCTTCGCCGCTGAGAGAATCAACAGCAACAATTGGCGCGGCCGCTAGAAAGCTGTCCCGGAAGAAATCACGAACCTCTTCCTCGACCATTTCCAGCCACTCCTGATCAACCATGTCTTTTTTGGTCAGAATGACCAGGCCATCACGGACTCCGAGCAATCTGCAGATGTCAAAGTGTTCAACGGTCTGTGGCATAATGCCTTCATCAGCGGCGATGATGAAGGCCACATAGTCCATGCCGGCGGCACCGGCAACCATATTACGGATAAATTTTTCATGGCCCGGGACATCGACAATGCCCAGGCGATGTCCGCAGGGCAGGTCGAGATGGGCAAAACCCAGCTCAATGGTAATCCCGCGTTCCTTCTCCTCCTTGAGACGGTCCGTGTCAGTACCAGTGAGTGCCCGAATCAGGCTGGTTTTGCCGTGATCAACATGACCGGCGGTGCCGAGAATGATTTCGCGCATAGGCAGGAGAGCTGAGGCCGGTTTACGGTTGAGGTGGACCGGTCGATTTAGAGGTCAAGATAGGGGTTTGTTCTTGATTCCCGGCCGATGGTGGACTGCAGTCCTCCATAACCGTGGCCTGGCCAGACAATGGTGTCCGCCGGCAGGGTCATGAGCTTGGATTTGATACCGTCGATCATCTGTCGCATGGACCCACCGGGGAAATCGGAGCGGCCAACGGCCCCGACAAAAAGGGTGTCACCGGTGAAACAGTGGGGCGGGCTGTAGAGGCACATGCCTCCTGGTGTGTGGCCTGGGGTGTGGAGCACTGTGAACTGCTCCTTGCCGAAGGTGATGACATCACCGTCAACGACAGCAAGATCCACGGGCGGCGACTCGGACATACCGAGGGAGGAAAAATAGTCTTTGATTCGCTGGTCACCGAAGTAGGTGACATCTTCGCTGTGCATAACGATTTTTGCCCCCGTGGCTTGCTGGAGGCGGGCATTGCCGCAGACATGATCCGGATGGCCGTGGGTGTTGATGATGTAGACAACCTGCAATCCATTGGCTGTACAGTATTCGAGAATAATGTCCTCATCTCCACCCGGGTCGATAATGACGGCCTCTTTTGTTTGTTCACAGGAAACAATGTAGCAGCAGACACCCATCATGCCGACGGAGAGTTGTTTGACAAGCATAGATTTCATTCCTGGAGTTGGTTCCGGCGGCCTGGGATGGACCGCCGGAATATGAGCGAAAAAATAATTTATTTCAAAGTTGAACCGCAACCGGCGGAACTGCACCCGCAGCCACCGGCAAAGGGGTTGACGGATACCGGTCCTGGGGGGAGACGCTGCTCCACGGCGGTGACCACCGCATCAAAGGCCTTGATAGCTGGTGTTTCTTCGTCGCTGGACAGGTAGGGAGTACCGGAGTCGCCAGCCGTGACCACGTGCTGGTCCATGGGGATACGACCCAGAAAGGGCAGATCAAAATCGCGGGCGGTTTGTTCCCCGCCCCCTGTGCTGAAAATATCAACGGTTTCGTTGCAGTGTGGACAGACGAAACCGGCCATATTCTCGATAACGCCGATGATAGGCATCTCCACCGCTTTGCAGAAGTTGATGGACTTGCGGACATCGGCGAGCGCTACGGCCTGCGGGGTGGTTACTACCACGGCCTGCACGCCGGGAATGGTCTGTGCCACAGAGAGGGGTTCATCGCCAGTGCCGGGAGGAGCGTCGACGATGAGGTAATCCAGCTCACCCCAGGCCATGTCGGCGACAAATTGTCGAATAGCCTGGATTTTGAGCGGTCCGCGCCAGATAATGGCGTCGTCTCTGTCTTTCATCATGTACTCAAGGGAAACAACCTTGAGATTATCACTGTAGCGCAGAGGGGGAACGAGGTCATCAGGGTTGTCCGGTGCTTTCAGAGT
>SKJK01000331.1 GCA_007121995.1 Desulfobulbaceae bacterium | reverse complement strand
GGGGACAGTGTCCGCCGGCACCCATGCGGTTAAGGCCGGATCCAGGGCTATGGTGAACACGTCTCCGGAACCGTTGAGCAATTGGACCTTGTCGATCAGTGAAGACTTGGTGGTGATTGCCGGCATTTGGGCAGCCGTCCAGCATCCCTGGTTATTTCTGGTGTTCTTTGGCCTCTTTATTCTGATCGCAATATGGCTACTTCCACGTATCTGGCGAGGATGCAAATATATCTTCCAGCGACTGAAAAAACTGACCGGCCACAGACGGCATCGGCCTTCTTCCGATTCTTCTATGGTTTCCAGATAATTCACGATCTCTACCAGCACGACAGTGTCAACAGCGCGATGGTGATTGGAAGCCTGGTGCCAGCATGTTTCAGCGCTGCTCTCCACCATGCGCCTTCGGCGATGATCAACAACGCTGGCTTCCCGCTCTTTGATGAACAGGGCGGTCACATATTTCTCAATGTCCGTCATCCTGGTATTTACCACGAAGATTAAGGAACAGTCCCCGTAAACCCCAACCAACAATGAATTTGGAGTCCCTTGATGGAACAGTTCACCGCCCCACAACCATACAAGCCCACCCATAAAGTTCGCTTTGTCACCGCGGCTTCGCTGTTCGACGGTCATGATGCCACCATCAATATTATGCGCCGTATCCTGCAGAACAGCGGGGTGGAGGTGATCCATCTCGGTCATAACCGTTCGGTACAGGAGATCGTCAATGCTGCCCTGCAGGAGGATGTCCAGGGCATCGCCATCACCTCCTATCAGGGGGGGCATGTCGAATTTTTTACCTACATGATCGATCTGCTCAAAGAAGGTGATGGGGCAAACATCAAGGTGTTCGGAGGTGGTGGCGGGGTCATTGTCGCTGAAGAGTTGCACGAACTGCACGCCTATGGTGTCTCCAGGATCTATACCCCTGAAGAGGGTCAGAATATGGGTTTGCAGGGCATGATCAACGAGGTGGTCAGTATGGCGGATGTTGATCTGTCCCCCCTTGCGCCCCAGGATTCGGACACCGTTCTGGCCGGATTGAAAAGCGGCAACCGGAGAATCCTGGCCCGGGTGATAACCGGTCTGGAGAACAGGGCCTATCCTGAATCGCTCGGTCAAAGTGTCAAAGAGGCCGCTGCAAACATCAAGACCCCGGTCCTCGGTATCACCGGAACCGGCGGGGCAGGGAAGTCGTCGCTCACTGACGAACTGGTTCGCCGCTTCCGCCTTGACCAGGATGACCGCCTGAAAATAGCCATTATCAGCATCGATCCCTCCCGGAAACGAACCGGCGGTGCCCTGTTGGGTGACCGTATCCGTATGAATGCCATCGAGCATGCCAATATTTATATGCGCTCGCTGGCCACCCGCGAGACTGGTTCGGAGCTTTCCACGGCCCTGCCCGAGGTGATTGCCGCCTGTAAATTGTCAGGTTTTGACCTGATCATTGTCGAAACTTCGGGTATTGGCCAGGGCAATGCCGCCATTGTGCCCTATGTCGACACGTCGCTCTATGTCATGACACCGGAATTCGGGGCCGCCCCCCAGTTGGAAAAGATCGATATGCTCGATTTTGCCCATTTCGTGGCCATCAATAAATTTGACCGGAGCGGTGCCGAAGATGCCCTGCGCGATGTACGCAAGCAATATCAGCGCAACCACGCAGCCTTTGCCACCCCCACCGACCAGATGCCGGTTTTTCCCACCATCGCCGCTCGCTTTAATGATGAGGGGGTGACCGCGTTGTTTCAGGCCATGCTGCCCACTTTGCGTGAGCAGGGACTCGCCCTCAAACCGGGCCGTCTGCCAACGGTGACCACGCCGCAAACAGCCGGGCACCGCGCCATAGTTCCGGCGGAGCGTTGCCGCTATCTGGCCGAAATTGCTGCTTCGCTACGTGACTACCATGCCCATACCGAGGAACAGGTGGACAAGGTCCGCGAGTGTCAGGCCCTGACCATCTCCAGAAAGTTGTTTTCCATCTGCGGCAAGCCGCTGGGCAGCTTCGACGAGCTCCTTGAACGTAAAGAAGGAGAACTGGACCCCCAGGTACGGACCATGCTGGACCAATGGCCGGAGTTGGCCGCCCAGTACCAGGGTGAAGAGCATGTGGTCAAGATCCGCGACAAAGAGATCCGCACCAAACTGACCCGCACGTCCTTGTCAGGATCGATCATCCGCAAGGTCTATCTGCCGCGCTACCAGGACCAGGGCGAACTCCTTCGTTTCCTGCGCAAGGAAAACCTGCCCGGGTTGTTTCCCTTTACTGCAGGTGTTTTTCCTTTCAAGCGCGAGAATGAGGATCCGACCCGGATGTTTGCCGGGGAAGGGGATGCCTTCCGCACCAACAGGCGCTTCAAGGCCGTCAGCGAGGGCATGCCGGCGCATCGCCTCTCCACGGCCTTTGACTCGGCTACCCTGTATGGCTGCGACCCGGACGAGCGGCCCGACATTTACGGCAAGATCGGCAATTCCGGTGTTTCCATTGCCACTCTGGATGACATGAAAGTGCTCTACAGCGGTTTTGACCTGTGTGCTCCCACCACTTCGGTCTCCATGACCATCAACGGACCAGCCCCGATTATCCTTGCCTGCTTCTTCAATACCGCTCTTGATCAGCAGATCGACCGGTTCGCGACCGACAACGGGCGCCAGCCGACTGCGGAAGAGACAGCCGATATTCGCAAACGGGTTTTCTCCTCGGTTCGCGGCACGGTCCAGGCCGACATCCTCAAGGAGGATCAGGGCCAGAACACCTGTATCTTCTCCACTGAGTTTGCCCTGAAAATGATGGGCGACATTCAGGAATACTTTGTTCAGCATCAGGTCCGCAATTTCTATTCCGTGTCCATCTCCGGCTATCACATTGCCGAGGCCGGGGCCAATCCGATTTCGCAATTGGCCTTTACCCTGGCCAACGGCTTCACTTATGTCGAAGCCTACCTGGCGCGCGGGATGCACATTGATGATTTTGCTCCCAACCTGAGTTTCTTTTTCTCCAACGGCATGGAGCCTGAATACTCGGTGATCGGCCGGGTTGCCCGTCGCATCTGGGCCGTGGCCATGAAAAACAAATACGGCGGCAACGAACGTTCACAGAAGCTCAAATACCACATCCAGACCTCGGGCCGTACCCTGCACGCCCAGGAGATGGCCTTCAACGACATCCGCACCACCCTGCAGGCACTGATCGCCATCTATGACAATTGCAACAGCCTCCATACCAATGCCTATGACGAGGCGATCACCACCCCCACGGAAGAATCGGTGCGTCGGGCCATGGCCATTCAGTTGGTCATCAACCGTGAATGGGGCCTGGCCATGAACGAGAACCCCAACCAGGGTGCGTTTATCATCGACGAGTTGACCGATCTGGTCGAAGAGGCGGTGCTCAAGGAGTTCGAGGCCATTGCCGCCCGCGGCGGGGTGCTCGGCGCCATGGAAACCGGCTATCAGCGCAGCAAGATCCAGGAAGAGTCGCTCTATTACGAGCACAAAAAACATGACGGGTCCTATCCGATCATCGGGGTCAATACCTTCCGCAATCCCAAGGGCGAAGTCCCGATCGAGATCGAACTGGCCCGTTCAACCGAGGAAGAAAAACAATCCCAGATCAGGCGGCTGCGCGAATTCCAGGCTCGCAACCAGGATGCCGCCGGAGCCATGCTAGACCGGCTCAAGGACACGGTGATCAACAACGGCAACGTCTTTGTCGACCTGATCGACGCGGTGCGGGTCTGTTCCCTTGGTCAGATCACCTCAACCCTCTATGAGGTGGGCGGCCAATACCGGCGTTCCATGTAGTTGCTGCCGCCTTACTTGTGGGGCGGTTTTAAAAAAGGGGGTGATGTATTGATCGTTGAGCATCAACGATCAATACATCACCCCCTTTTTTTATGTGATATCTTGAAAACCTTTTAAAGAGGAGAGGTGCACCCACTGTCTCCTATTACCCTTCTGGCGGACATCGCCGCTGGTCAAAACGTCCGTGGAGTTTTAAGCATGAACGAGATGGAGGACCGCTGGTTGTCGATAGCCGCAATCTGCAAGCACCTCGGGGCAGCAATGACACCGTGTACAAATGGATCAATACACATGAGATGCCCGAGCACCGTATGAGTCGCCTGGGGCAGTTCAAGAAAACCCAGGTGGATGCGTGGATTGAATCCGGCGGTGCGGCTGAGCCAGGTTCGGGGACTGGAAGGCCATGAGCTACAATGAACAGGAAAGCCGGTTTTCTGCGACGGGCCATTGAATTTAAAATCAGCGAGCTCTATCTCTTGCCCCGGAAAATTCTGGTCCAGGCATTTGGCTAGATTTGTTGAGAGAACTATTAGAAAACAAGAGGGCCACCCAGTTGCTGCACGAGTTTTTCAACAAAGGCTTAACAAAGACACATCTTACCCAATCCTCATCATACGCTAATCTCCAACTCATATTCCCCGGCTAGGTTGACGGATCATCGAACCCGTACGGGGTACGGTTACTGTTGTACCAACCATTTCATGAGAAGGAGAATCCATTCATGCCCATTGCCAAGTGTAAAAAAATCCTGCTCCATCTGGTCCTCTTGGCGGTGTTGTTGCCGTGCATTGCCGCCCGGGCCAACGAAATCACCGTTTATACATCCTATGAGGAAGACGAGGCAGCCGCGTTTCTTGCCGCCATGCAGCGTGATCTTCCGGATCTGAAAGTGCACCTGCTGCGCCTTTCCACCGGGGATCTGCATGCACGGATGCTGGCTGAGGCAGCCAATCCGCGTCACGATGTCATCTGGGGGTGGGCGGTGACCAATATGGTTGACCCGCGTATCCTTGACATGCTCGAACCGTATCAGCCCAAAGGTATTGACAAGGTCCCGGCCCGTTTCCGCGCCGACGATGATCGCTGGTTTGCCACCACCGGATACATGGCAGCATTTTGTGTGAATAATGAGGTGCTGGCCCGCAAGAATCTGCCCATGCCGTCTTCCTGGGAAGATCTGCTCAATCCTGCTTTCAAAGGGGAAGTGGTTATGCCCAACCCGGCCAGCTCCGGAACAGGATATCTGCAGATCGCCTCGATTCTGCAGATGAAGGGAGAAGAGCAGGGGTGGGAGTATCTGCAGCAACTGGACAACAACATCGCCCAATACATCAAAAGTGGTTCGCGGCCCTGTAACTCAGCCAGCGTGGGAGAATTTGCCGTCGGCGCTTCCTTTGCTCTCCGGGCCATTAAAAATATCCATGAGGGATATCCGATCACCATGGTGATCCCGGCTGAGGGTGCCGGCAATGAGTTGGAGGCAACCGGGTTGATGAAAAGCTCCCGCAACAAGGAGGCTGCCAAGCGCTTCATTGATTGGACGCTTTCCGATGCTGCTGTCAAGGAATACTACATCTGGAAAGAGATTGTCACTGTCAGCGGTGGCACCATGCCTGAATCGTTCCGCCAGGCCGGTCTCCCCGAAGATATTGGCTCGGTGATGGTGGATATGGATTTTTCCTGGTCCGCGGCCAATCGGGATCGCATCCTTCAGGGGTGGCAACAGAAGCTGGAGAGATAATATACACAGGTGGCGTATGTGACCCTTATGTACCATCCCGCGCCCCCCTGGTCCTCTGTTCGCTGGGGGGCTGCGTCGGGTTTGATGGTTTTCGAGCAGATGACAGGTGATGAGTATGGCCCTTGAAATACAACATATCACGAAACGATTTGGCCGCATAAAAGCCCTGGACGATGTGTCCATAACCATTGAAAATGGAGCCTTGGTCTGTTTTCTCGGTCCTTCCGGGTGCGGCAAGACCACCTTACTGCGGGTCATTGCCGGACTGGAATGGCCTGACAGTGGGGAACTGCATCTTGCCGGCCGGGATCTTGCCACCGTACCCGCACGCAAGCGCAATTTCGGGGTGGTGTTCCAGTCCTACTCCCTGTTTCCAAACATGACCATTGCCGCCAATATCGCCTATGGATTGGAGTGCCGGCAGTGGCACAAGCGGGACATGGTGCAGCGGGTGGAGGAGATGCTCGACATGGTCCACCTCAAAGACCAGGCAGACAAATTTCCCCACCAGCTCTCCGGCGGTCAGCAGCAGCGGATTGCCCTGGCACGGGCCCTGGCTCCCAAACCGGAGATGCTGCTTCTTGACGAACCGCTTTCCGCACTCGATGCCAAGGTTCGCGAGGAGTTACGTGGAGAAATCCGCTTGTTGCAGCAGCGCCT
>SKJK01000193.1 GCA_007121995.1 Desulfobulbaceae bacterium | reverse complement strand
GATGTTTGAACCTGAATATCGGAGATACATCTAGCAGTATGGCAGACGAAGTGAACAGCACTCGCTACGTTCGGCACCTGAGATTCATCAACATGAAAGGAAGAGCGGTATGGAAGAGGTATTGGCTGGTGGATTGGGTTTAATTTTATTACTGGTCGGCATTGTTGCCACTGTCACCGTGGGGGTGATGGCGATTCTGCTGCCGTTTCTCGTTTTCCGGATACTTTCCCATGTTGCTCAACTGAACCGGAAAATGAATAAGGTTCTTGATCTGCTCGGCACCACGTCACCAAATGAATCACGGCAACAGTTCGCGAACGAGGTTCAATTGGGGCCGATTGTCAGTGCAGATACCGGCCCAGAAGATCGAGAGCAAAAACCACTTCGTTTTCGTTAGCAACAACATATCAATATGTTAAAATGTATATTTGATTAAACTGTTGAACTGTTTGATACCGTACGACAAGCCTTATCGCACCAAGGTCGGTTACCATTGATCCGGGTTGACCTTGCCCAGAAAAATTTTCGTACAGATGAGGATGTTTCGGGCGTTGTCTCCGGCTTGAATCCGTAACAGTCCTTCTCGGATAATTATTTTCTTCAGTAGTTCCCGGCCATTGGACTCATTATAGTAAATGTCTGCGTCAAGAATGTCCAGCACGTTATCTGGGTCGGTTTGATCAACGATGAGTTGGAGGCCCAATTTAAGAAATGGGTCAGTGATTTTGGCAAGTTCACCTTCCAGGGCCAGCAAACCTCGTTTAAAGGCAACTTCACCCAAGGTACGCAATTGATGCACCAGAGGGACCAGACTTTCCTGATCCTCCTTGCTGCAGGCGGCCTTTGCGGCCAGCGCCAGGTCTCGTAGCATTGAAATCCTCCTTTGCATGACAGGGCGCCATCATGTTTGTTCTCATTCACCATATAAAGTGAAGGATGCATGGTTCGAAACTTGTGACCATTTTTGTATCAACGTTTCTTGTGCCGGCAAACAGATTACGCCTTGGCTGTCAATTTTTTTGGTTTAGCTCCTCAGTCTCCCGTTTTGATGTCGTTGTGATCCTGAGAATTGTGGTCGTAATGCTCCTCAATCGCAAGCAGGATCAGCTCGGATCGACCTGACTCCCCGAAAATACGCCGTGCGTTGAGGCGAAGCGTGCGCCACCCAATTGTTTCAAATTGGTGGGTCACGGTAAAGTCATTGAATACGGCATTACGGGTCAGGACATCGTCCAACAGGGTATGCAATGCCGGAATGTCCCACTGACGATTGCCCAACTCATAGAGTAACTGCCCTTGCGTAGTATCGGGCGTTACCTGGAAGGTGCTGTAAAAAGCACTGTTCGCCTGGACCACACGCAAATCAGCATCAAGCACCAGTAGCGGTTCGCGGACCGTGGCGACAACAGCCTCTGCCAGGTGGGTATGCGCCTTGTGCAGGGTCGCCTTTATCTGTTTATACTCCGTAATGTCGGTAAAAGTGATCACTGCGCCTTCAATCACATTCTCCAAGGTACGATAGGGCAGGATGCGCATAGTGTAACACCTTCCTGCCTGGGATTGGACTTCAACTTCTTTGGGGACCAGGGTGTCCATGACGCTTTGGGTATCCTTTACCAAAGAGTCATAACCTATCAGGTTTGAGACGATATGTCCAACTGGTCGCCCGATGTCGCTTACTATCAGGTTGATGATCTTGGTAGCGGTAGGGGTGAAGCGCAGGATACGCAGTTGGTAATCAACAAAGACTGTACCGATACCGGTGCCGGCCAGCAGGTTGTTCATATCGTTGTTGGCGCGGGTCAAATCAGCCACCTTATTTTGCAATTCGGCATTGACTGTGGTCAGTTCCTCGTTAATCGATTGCAGTTCCTCTTTCGAGGTTTCCAGCTCTTCGTTGGTGGATTGCAATTCCTCGTTGACCGATTGCATCTCCTCGTTGGTGGATTTCAGCTCTTCGTTGGTCGTTTGCAGATACTCTTCCTTAACCTGCAGTTCTTGCTGAAGAGCGGCAACCCGCATGTCGACATCAGAGTCTGCATGAGGTAGTACCGGGGAGTTCGAGTCCTCCTGCGGTGAGGAGGGGAGGTCGCACGCTGCAGCCTCCTCAAGGATAACCAGGTACAAGGGTGTCTCGGGTATGGCAACAGGGTCTACCTCTACTCGGCGAACAATCAGGTTGACCGGGGTGAGGGTGCCGTTGGTTTTGACCATCAGACCGGTGGAGCGAACGAATTCCACACCTGCCGTCACCTTCTGCATGGCCGAGGTTAATTCACTTTGCAACCCCTCTCTCGCCATCTTGAAAATATTATAGACACCGACCTCGCCCATGGCCGGCTCAAGAAACAAACTGGTACGACCGTGGATGTAGAGGATATCTCCGGAACCCTTGACAAGTGCGCCGGCCGGAATGAGTTGCTTCAACAAGGCATGTTCGGTCAACTCGCGCAGCGTCGGTTTCTTCTGGGGTGCTATCCTGTTTGAGGAATGTGGCAGTGCTGCTCCTAACGAGGTCAGGGGCGGTAGAAAGCTCCCCAGGGCGACCTTGGAGACGCCCTGAAGCGTCTTTTTACGTTGATAAATCTTTAATCTGCGTTCCTGTACAGTGAACAGGTGGCCGAAATCACCCACGGATTCGGAGGTGCCCAGCAGGAGATACCCATCGGGATTGAGGGCATAGTAAAAAAGGGGGATGAGTTTTTTCTGCAAGTCCGAACCCATGTAGATCATCAGGTTGCGGCAGCTGATGAGGTCAAGCTTGGAAAAGGGCGGGTCTCTGATCACATCCTGTTCGGAAAAGATCAACATATCGCGAATGCTTTTGTGGATGCGATACGCGCTGCCGTTGTCTTCGACTGTGAAAAATCGTGCCAGCCGCTCCGGCGGAATGTCGGCGGCGATGCCGGCCGGATAAAGCCCGGAGCGGGCCGCGGTAATCGCCTGGCTGTCAATGTCAGTGGCAAAAATCTGCAGTTTGTGGTTCTGCTTCAGCGACTCCTGACGCTCGGCGAGCAGGATGGCGAGGGAATACGCCTCCTCACCGCTGGCGCACCCCGGAGACCAGACCCGGATCGTCCCGCCGGCGGGCTTGTCGGCAAAGATTTGGGGGATTGTTTTCTCTTCTAAAACTTTGAAGACCTCAGGATCGCGGAAAAAATTGGTGACGCCGATCAACAGGTCGCGAAAAAGAGATTCCACCTCCGCAGGCGTCTGCTGCGCATGCTTGACATAGCGCTCCATTGTGTCGATCTGATTGAGGGCCATGCGTCGCTCGATCCGCCGGTTGATGGTGCTTGGCTTATAGAGGGTAAAATCGTGACCGGTCTGGGCGCGGAGGAGAATGAAAATTTTCTTGAGCGCGTTCTCGTTTTTTTGCTGCTGGGTGGCGTGGACCTTTGACGATGCACCGAAGGCATGGGCAGCATAACGGATCAGTTGCGCGGGCATTTCGGCTGGTGACAGTTCAAAGTCCACCAAACCGCTGGCAATGGCGCTGCGCGGCATACCATTGTACTCGGTGGACTCGGGACTCTGGACCATGGCCATGCCGCCTTCACTTTTAATGGCCCGCAGACCCAGGGTGCCGTCGCTGCCGGTGCCGGAAAGCACGACACAGATGGCCCGTTCGTGCTGGTCCTGAGCCAGGGAACGGAAGAAAAAATCAATGGGCAGGCGCTGACCACGTGGCAAGGAAGGCTCCAACAGCTGAAGAGTCCCGTCGATGAAAGCCATGTCACGATTCGGGGGAATGATGTAGGTGCAGTTGGGGCGTACCACCATGCCGTCCTCGACCTCGAAAACCTGCATGCGGGTGTAGCGTTTGATCAGATCGGTGAGAATACTCTTGTGGTCTGGGGCCAGGTGCTGCACCAGGACAAAGGCCATGCCCGGATCCTCATCGACCGGCATCCCCGAGAAAAAAGACTCGAAAGCGGCCAGCCCTCCGGCCGAAGCGCCAATGCCGACGATGGGAAAATCGGCGGTTATTCCCTTATCTGCCTCGGGCATTGCAGCTCCGTTTACGGGGTCGTTTGGCCCCTTGCTCGGATTGACACCACCTGGTGAGTCCGCTGAGATTGCTTTATTCTTTTTCCGTGATCCCATAGCGGCCTCCCCGCTTAGTGAGTGTCTATCCATAAACGGGATATTCTATTCTGAATCGAGGCGCGATGCAACACATCAACACCTCAACACTTCAGCCTCAAATTCGAGAAAAACTTACGCTGTCCCTGGCAAACTCGTCAAGCACTCCCTTACCTAAGGACGGAGGCACCTTGGGGAGGATGAAGGCGAATGTCTCCGCCGTTACCTGAAAGTCCTCTCGACTGGCCAGTTCCTGCTCAAAGGCATAATGGGCGACTTGCTGGAAAAGGTATTGAATATCCGCGGGTGTGAATCCGGAAGTCATTTCGACCACCCGCTCCATATCAACGTTGCCGGTATTGAGTTTGGCAAGATAATATTCAAGAATTGTTTTCCTGCCCTCCCTGTCCAAGCCACCAACCGGAATGATGCAATCAAATCTTCCCGGACGCAGCATGGCCGCATCCAATTGCCGGATGTAGTTAGTGGCGCAGACCAGCAAAATCTTGTTGCGCTGGTCCTTGAGCAACTGAATTTGTTTGAGAAACTCGTTGGTAATCGACTTGTCGATCCGGTTCCCTACATCGCGGCTGCTTGCGATCTCTTCAAACTCATCGATAAAGAGAACCACATCGTCAAGATCTCGTGCTTTTTCCATCATTTCCCGCAGATTAGCACCAATTTTCTCGACACCATTCACCATCAACATGCTGGGTACGATCTCGATGTACCTCCAGGACAAGGCACCGGCAATAGCCTTGGCAAAATGAGTTTTCCCCGTTCCTGGAGGGCCAAAGAATATGATGGCCTTTGGGGGGACTACTCCATGTTTTCTGGAAAGGCCTTCCTCGGTCAATGGCAGAATAATTTTGCGTTGCACCAACTGCTTGGGAGGTTGCGAATCTGAGATAGTATCCCACATCTCCCTGCTGATGATCTGGGCTCCCATCCCGTTGAGAATTCGTTGTTGTTTATGGATTGCATACTCAAGGGGGGCCTGCTCCATATTCTCCAGAAAATCGATACAGGCTGTCCGCACCCCCACGTCCCGGCAGAGTTTTTCGGAGAGTAGCCATTTATGGTTCAAGACCATGGGCCATAGGTCAGCGGCAACCTCCAGTTCGTATTCTTCTCCGCTGAGTTCAATAATCGTCTTTCTACATTCTTTCGGCGACAAAAGCGCCTGTTGGTTCTCTTCCATGCCCTACCTTGCCTGTGATGACTGAACGATGTAGCTCAGTTCGGTATTCCTTTCCTTTTGAAAAAGGGAGAAGAAACGACCCGTTTGCACCAGGGTGCATCGGGCCGTGTCTTTGTTTTGTCCAGCATTCAGCTGTTGAGCAGGACTATCATACACCTGGGTTCGCTGAATAGTGGTTGTTTTTGGTCTTATTGTCTTTTCTCGGCGGCCTGGTCCACTTGTTTCTCGCTTGCTTCTGCAACCGTTCCGGCCAACCCACTGGCCAGCAGAGAAGTGAAGGGCTCTGCGGCAAGTGGCCTGCCAAACAGGTAGCCTTGTCCTTCATCGCAATGCTGTACCTTGAGAAACGCCCATTGCAACTGATCCTCTATACCCTCGGCCACCACTACTTGTTTGAGGCTGGTGGCCATGGCGATGACGGCACCGGCAATGATGCCGCTATTGGTAGCGGAACTGATGTCGTGGACGAAAGATGGGGCAATTTTGAGGATATCGATGGGAAACCTGGCCAGGTAACTGAGACTGGTAAAGCCTGTGCCAAAATTATCCACCGCCACTTGCACCCCCATCTTCTTGAGCTGTTTCAGGATGTCGATACTGGATTCGGCATCGTACAACAACACGTTTTCGGTTATTTCCAGTTGCAAACAATGTGGATCCAGTTCAGTTTCGGTCAAAATGGCGCGGATGTCCTGGATAAAATTTTTGGCGCAAAATTCAGGTGCGGAGATGTTGACTGAAATAGAATGCGGTGAAATCCCCGCTTTTTGCCAGCATTTGATCTGGGTGCACGCTTCCCGCAGCACCCAGCGACCGATCGAAACCATCAGGCCACAGGTTTCGGCGACCGGCATGAATTCGCCGGGCAGCATCAGGCCCCTTTGAGGATGTATCCATCGCAGCAAGGCTTCGACACCGCTCATCACGCCGGTTTTCAGGTTGACCTTGGGCAGGTAATGCAAGACAAATTCCTGTC
>SKJK01000075.1 GCA_007121995.1 Desulfobulbaceae bacterium | reverse complement strand
TAATACTCTCGGAGGTTGTGGGACGCGATGAACATGTGATTGTCCTGGATCTCACCGACCAGATTACGCAACCCATCCTTCATGCGGCCGATCTCCACGGGGTGCACTACATCAACTGCTCCCTGAATGCCGAGGCAACGACGATGACCGATTACCTGCCGACTCTTAAAAAGTTTGGCAGGTCATATAAAAACGGGGCGCATATGCTCAGCACAGGTATGAATCCCGGGATTATCAACCATATGGTTCTTGACGTCATTAAGCGCTACGGAATCCCTCAAAGTTATGTTGAATTTGAATATGACTCCGCCTTTCCTGCGGTTGATCCCGGCACACCCTTTATCACCTGGTCAAAACGACAATTTCTCGCTGAATCCGTTATCGATTACTCGGGATACTGTGGCGAAGGTGGAAAATACCTGGAACTCGATGTACCTGCAATAGTGAACCCCATATCCACGGAGCAGTTTCTGCGTCCCATTCTCTCTCTCGACGAATATCCATTGGGAATGATTGTTCCCCACGATGAGATAATTTCTCTGTCCCAATACTTCGGTATCCCCGGCAAATTCGTGTATGCTGTGCACCCTCTGTCATTGCAGAGATTGCGCACCATCTACGCAGAAAACGGTACCGTGCAAGAGTCGGAGCTTACTCTGCTAGACAACATTGGTACCCCTTTGCTGGGCTCTGACACAATCGGCGTATGGCTGAACTACACAGACCATCGAGTGGGCTGCTGGTGTCAAGTCTTCCATAAGGATGTAATCGGCACAAACGCCACATTGTTCATGGTTGCTGTCGGTGTCTTAGCCAGCTTACTTGAATTTCTCCAGGCATATCCCAGCACGCCGGGAGTTTCAAGCGTTGACGACCTGAACACGGAACGATTGCTCGGCACCGTCAAACGCTACATGCAAATTCATGAACGAAAAGAGGATATCGATCCATATCATACTGTCAATCCTCTCCTGGGAGAATTATACGTTGCCCCTGTACAAGGACGAAATATTTAAACGATATCGCTGGAAATACATTTTTTATCGATGATATTCGGCACCCTTTATTTTCCCTTTTCAAGAGACCTGCCAACCACTCAAACGACATGAAAGGACAGGCTATCAAGCCGTCCAATTCTTTTTTTATCGTTTCAGGAGGATTATAATGCACGACAAGATGATCACCGTGGCCTGTCCCAAATGCGGCATCAAAATCACCAACACAGTCAGTTGGTTCAAAAAACCCGGCGCCTGTTGCCCAGGTTGTCAGCTGCGCCTCTCGACCGAGCGCTTCAAACGCGCCATCGAGGCAGCTGAAGAGTCCGCATAACAAAATGAAAATACTTTGTACACGTATATTTCAAAGGGTCCGGATACTTTGATCCAAACAGCAAAGATGTCCATGGCCCGAAAACCGCTTTGCTCTTTGACCAGGGAGAGCAGTTCCAGGTAACAGCCGGCGATGCCACCCTGCGATTCATCCTGCTCTCCGCGCCCCGCATTGATGAACCAATTGCCTGGGGAGGCCCCATTGTCATGAACACGCAAGACGAACTGGATCAGGCTTTCCGGAAGTTGGAGGAAGGAGCTTTTATCAAGCAATAAAAAAGGGACAGATTTCTCTGTCCCTTTCTTTTCTGGGGTGAACGATGGGACTTGAACCCACGACCTCCGAGGCCACAACCCGGTGCTACCACCAGCTGAGCTACGTTCACCATGTTTTATCGAGGGCCTATATACCCTTATGCTGCCTGTTTGGCAAGAGGAAAGTAGGGAATTGATAACTGTTTCAGTCTCCAAGTCAGGCCAGGAGCGTGGTCAACCACACTGGTACACACCTCGTGATTGTCACATGGTATCAACTGCAGCTTCAGAGGCCAGAGCCCCGTTCGCTATCCTGGAATCACCCCTCTTGCCGTTTACACTGAGGAGTTTTTTTCGTCTCCCCGGTCACGAATGAGATCCTGAAATATTATTGTGAGCAAGAGAGTCAATCATTGAGCTGCCGCTGGCAATGCTTGCAGACATTGGCACGAGCCTTGATCAGTTCAGTGCAATAAGGACACTCCTTGAGAAAATGTGCTGCTAATAGGGCATTGATGGCCAGATTGACTTCCTGCTCGAGGTGGCCATCACGGAAGGTGTGGTTGCGAATCGGTTCGATACAGGCAATATCGTTCAATGGGACCAACAGTTGGGCCGCTTTTTTTCGGTCGTCAATCTTGATGGATTCATCGAGTAACACAGTGAGCACCGGCTCCAGTTGACCACGTTCGACACAGTGATCCAAGGCCGCGATGGCTTCCTGTCGACGTTGATAGTCATCATTACGGCGTTTAAGCGACTCGACATCGACTGCACTGCCGGTAAAGGCTTCTCTGCCCACGACCATCATATTATAGTGTTCTTTGGAATTAGGAATTTGCATATGGCGATACGATCCAACATGGCCGTACTGATTGGCTATATGATCCCATCCGTTAGCGAAAAGCGAACATTCGTCGTTCAGGCAGATAAAAAGATATTCCGACCCCCAGCCTAGTCCGTCACCGACATGGACCGGTGGTGCATGACAGAGGGTAAGCGCCTGCTTGCAATGCGGGCAGGCGTGTTCTTCTTCAATATATTGCAGAACGGTTGACAGCATGATACGGACTCCTTCAATTACGGTAAAGTTGTGTCTATAGGTTGTGGCAACGGACAGGCAAGGCCACCGACCGGCGGCAGAAAGGGACCAGCTCAGCCCACACCGGTGGGTGGTGTTGGCCGAGCAAACATGAAAACGCACCAAGCAGCAAAAAGCGCCAGGAGGACATAACGAGTTCGTCTATTGTTGTTCATGGGGTGAAAAGTAACCATTGGCTGGCCCCTGGTCAACCGCACCCGGGTCACCAAAGTCTTAAATCATCCGGCCCAACACATCGTCGACCGCTTTGGCCTGTTCCATGCGGGCCCGCAGGAAATGTTCACTGAGATGTTCAGCGTTTTGATCCATGAGACTGCAAAGTCCGCTAATTGAGGCCTCGTCAGCCATGCGGATCACCCGTTCCAGGTTTCCGGCAAAATCAGTAACGATCTTGCGGCTGTCACCGGTGGTGGACATGATCTCGGCATAGGTCCGGGGATTCTGGGAATGCACCCGAGCCATGGCCAGGATGGGATACAACGAAGTCAGTGTGCAGTGACTGGCAATGTCATCACTGGTAATACCATTGTCATTCAGAGTCATGGCCAGAGCCACCGAAATCATGGTAGGCAGTTTCTGGCCGATACCCATGAGCAGATCGTGCTGCGAGGGAGTATCGTGAAAGATATCAGCACCGTGTTTATAGAGAAACGCTTCAAATTCACTGCAGAACATACCACTTCTGGAGGTGCGGACCACAATGGCATTTTTGTCCTTCATAGTGGCAGCCTGGGGTCCCCAGAGGTTATGGACCAGCATGACTTCGACTTCATTGTCAGTGACGGCCAGAGCGGTTTTGATGGTTTCTTCCGATTCTCCGGCCAGCAGGACCAAGGCTTTGCCCCCGGCGAGCAGGGGGCCATATTGGCGAATGGTCGCCGAGGTCACAGAAATTGGAACACAGACCACCACCACATCCACCCGGGCAATCATCTCTTCTGGTCGTAATGGGGTGGTGCGACCGCTCAGCAAGACCTCATACCCCTCACTCTCCAGTCGCCGGGCAAACCAGGTGCTCATGGAACCGGTGCCAATAAAGCCGAAGGATTTTATGTACTTGGTCCGCATATCAACCCGGGGGAAACTGCCCAGCAGGCGGATGGCTCCGCGTTGCTGAATCACCCTGGTCTCGATATGCTCGATGGCGCTGGCCATGTTGTCGTTGCGGATATGTCCCTCGGCCTCGAGGTATATTCGTAATTTCTGGGTCTTGATATCATTTTCCGTGCGCATGTCGACGATATTGATCCCCCGACGGGAAAACTCGCTGAGAATGTCCACCAGAATACCAACCCGGTCATCCAGAGGTTCGGTTATCAAGGCGGTGGCATCATAACCGGTGACCTTGGCCAAGCGGTGACCAAGAACGGCGTAACGGGTTCGGTTATGGGGTGCCACCTCGCGTTCAATAATATGCAGTCCATGACTGGTCAGGGTTTCGGCAGCATCTATCACCGCTGTTCCACGTGTTCTGTTCAAGGCCCGAATCTCTGCAATGGCCGAACCGATATCCCGGACGCTCATCTCGGAGATACCAGGCAGGCGGTCTTCGATGAACTCTTCGGATTGATGGAATACTTCCCTTCGCCCCACCAGCATGCTCAGGTTTTCGATGAGGTCGCTTTCTGCAAACACCCCCAGGGACAAATTAGAGCGGAGGATAACGTTATCGACCCAGAAACCGGTTTTTATTTGATCGAAGAACCTGAAATATTGTTTCTTTTCACCCTCGCGGGTGTTGTATACTGGCAAAACAGCATAGTCTGCCTCATGAGCGTCAAAGGCAGTGAGCAAAGCACCGACATGGGGGTAAGGTCGAATGGTCGCCGTACCATGATAGTGGATGGCAGCCTGCCATGATTGGGATTGTTCCGGTCCAAGGGTTGCTATTGTTTTCATTGCCGGCCTTTCATGCTGTTCTGTTTTATGGTGTACGCTTTACGTGGTGAATGTGGGATCGTGCCTCACCCGCAACCAACAGGTCTATGCCCATCACGCGGGATATGTGGTATATCAGTCACGGAAATGGTTTCCATGACAGTATGCCATCTTCTTGTACCGTGCACGAATAAGTCCGTATTGATCTCCCTGTTTGGCAGGCAACAATAAAGATGTTTGCTAAAAATGACAAAGTTATAATTCAACTGGCACACTATGACCCTGGAATACGGCACAGTGGCGGAGTATATCGCTGCTCTGAAAAATTCAGGGAAATTCGGTCCCCAGGTGGCGGCCCAACGGACCTATGCGGCCACCACCGCCACCACCCTTCCCCCGGATTTCCTCGCACCTGCATTGCAACAGCTCATCCGCTCCGCCGGCTTTGTCGATCTGTACAGCCACCAGCACGAAGCCCTGAGCCATATTTTTGCCGGGGACCATGTCGTTATTGCCACCCCCACAGCCTCAGGCAAAAGCCTTATCTATACTTTGCCGGTCTTTCAGGCTATTGGCGAAGATGATGCCGCCCATGCCCTGTTTCTTTTCCCGCTCAAGGCACTGGCCCAGGACCAACTGAAAGCCATCGAAAAACTCTGGACTCTGTTGCCGGATACCTTGCGACGGAACAGACAGCCCGCAACCCTGTACGACGGCGACACGACGACCTACCGGCGCACCAAGATTCGCACTCAGCCGCCGCCGGTGCTCATCACCAACCCGGACATGCTCCATTTATCGATGCTGCCCTACCATGATCGCTGGCAGCATGTTTTCCGTGGTCTACGTTATGTGATCATTGACGAAGTCCATAGTTATCGGGGTATTTTCGGTGCCCATGTGGCCTGGGTGATGCGGCGATTGCAGCGAATCTGCGCCCTGTACGGGGCCCGGCCAACGTTTATCCTCGCCTCTGCCACCATCGGCAACCCCGGCGACCATGCCCGTCGGCTCCTCAATGTACCGGTGACAACAATACACCGCTCCGGGGCCGGGACCGCATCGCGCAACGTTCTCCTTCTCAATCCCATCGACTCCGCAGCCGCCAGTGCCACCCAGCTGCTTGCAGCCGCCATCCATCGCGGTTTGCGCACTATTGTCTATTGTCAGTCGCGCAAAATGACCGAACTGATCACCATCTGGACAGATCAACGCCTGAAAAAACTCAAGGGTCGCATTGCCTCATATCGATCCGGATTTCTCCCTGAGGAACGTCGGGGCATTGAAAAACGATTAGCCAACGGTGAACTGCTGGGAGTGATTACAACCTCTGCCCTGGAACTGGGCATTGATATCGGCAACCTGGACATCTGCCTGCTGGTCGGTTATCCTGGCTCAATCATGGCCACCTGGCAGCGGGCCGGCCGGGTAGGCCGTCAACATCGGGAATCACTGGTGGTACTCATTGGCCATGAAGACGCCCTGGATCAATACTTCATGCGCCATCCAGAGGATTTTTTCAACCGACCCGCGGAACCAGTGACCATGAACCCGGTCAACCCACACATCGCCGGGCCGCACCTGGTCTGTGCTGCAGCCGAACACCCCCTGACCATCGATGACCCGCTGGTGCAATCCTCAGAGCAGTCAGCCCTGCTTGCGAAGCTCGCCAGTACAGGTCATTTGTTGCAATCGGCCGACGG
>SKJK01000032.1 GCA_007121995.1 Desulfobulbaceae bacterium | reverse complement strand
TCACGGGAATCGAGTCCCAGGATCGGCCGACCGTCGGAAGCAATATTACCTATGGTAGCAAGAATTCTGTTGATCCGGCGGACCGATTCGAAATCCGGAGCATAGAGCAGGTTGTGCACCTTACGGACCTTACCGCCACGTTTGTAAATAGAGCTGACTTCGGCACTGAGAACAAACCGCGTAGACTCAGGAGAAGCAGCAGTTACTGTTTCAGGAGGCAGAAACTGTTGATAGTCATGCCCCAATTCTTTTTTCAGGCGAAAAAAACCAGGTTCCGCCGGTTCGAGACACTCGTAGAGGTGGGCGAACCAACCCGGGTGGGTGAAATCGCCGGTCCCCACCACCTGGATGCCTTTCACCGCTGCCCAGGCAGCCAGTCCAAACAGGTGACTGGACTTGCTCGTCGCCCGAGAAAAATGGGAATGAATGTGGAGATCGGCGTAATACTTCATACGTGGGACGGCCAGCCGTAGAGATTGTGTGGCTTGATATAGGCAAAAACAGAGCTGGGAAGCATACCCGGCTCACGGCCCTGCCGCAGTTCCTCCCTGATGGCTGAGGAAGACACCGGCAATTCGACGTCGGGAAGAAACTCGACAGTAAACCCGCCTCCCCCCTGCCAGAGTTCCAGTTCTTGGTTCCAGGTACAGCCAGGATCCAGAATGCTGAGTGTTTCAGCTATGGCCTCCGTCTCGATGGTATCTCGCTTTACAACAATCAGACTGACCAGTTTGAGAAGTTCCGGGGCCCGATGCCAGTGTGGCAAATCCAGCAGCGAATCAGCACCGATGACCAGGATAAAACGATGGGAGCCAGCTTGATGACGCAGGGCTTCCACCGTATTGATGGTATAAGAAGGCGTAGGCAGAGTCGCTTCAATCAGGGAAAGTTCCATCCCGTGTCGCTCCGGCCAATCGGCCAGGGCCGCTGCAAGCATGGCCGCCCGGTGGGCAAAGGAAACGAGCGGCTGCCGTTTATGCGGCGGTTGCAATGCCGGAATAAAAAGCAAGGTATCAAGGCGGCAACGATCCAAGGCAAGGCGGGCAAGGAGGAGGTGCCCCTCATGCACAGGATCGAAAGTCCCCCCGAACAAGCCGATACGGTGTTGTTCTTCAGCGAAGGTCACGCTTCAGCCGCGAATTTCTCCTGCCCCGAAGACGATAAATTTCCGAGTGGTCAACTCTTTGAGACCCATCGGCCCGTAAGCATGTAGTTTGGTGGTGGATATGCCGATCTCTGCACCCAGACCGAACTGACCACCGTCATTGAACCGGGAGGAAGCATTGACCATGACTGCGGACGCATCAACCTCTCGCAGGAAACGCTGACTTTGTTCGTAGGAACGGGTAACAATAATTTCAGTGTGTCGGGATCCGTAGCGATCGATATACGCCATGGCTTCATCCATATCGGCCACCACTTTGACCACCAGGATCAGATCAAGGAATTCCGTTCCCCAATCTTTCTCCGTTGCCGCTTCTATCTCATTGCTGAGCTGACAGCTGCGGCTGCAGCCCAAAAGACGGACACCTTCCTTTTTCAGGGTCTGCGCCACTTTGGGGACAAAATCGGTCGCAGCTTTTTCATGGACCAGCAGCCCTTCCAGGGCATTGCAAACACCGGGACGTTGTACTTTGCCATTGACGACAACGCGAATGGCCATGTCCACATCAGCATCTGCATCGATAAAGGCATGACAGACCCCTTTGTAGTGCTTTAATACCGGGATGCGGGATTTTTGTGTGACTGCCCGGATCAGACCTTCGCCGCCTCTGGGGATAACCAGATCAATATATTCTTCCTGCTCAAGGAGCTTATCTATTCCTTCCCTATCGGTGAAACCCAGAACCTGGACCACAGCGGGATCGACCCCGTGCTGAGCCAAGACTTCCTGGATGATTCCAGCTAATACCAGATTGGAGCGAAGAGCTTCAGACCCACCGCGGAGAATAACAGCGTTGCCGGCTTTGAGACACAAGGCCGCCGAATCGATGGTAACATTGGGACGAGATTCATAAATCATCAGGATGACTCCCAATGGCACCCGCATACGACCAACGGTGATACCGCTGGGTCGGCGGCGCATTTCATTGATTTCTCCCACCGGATCCTCAAGGGCAGCTACTTCCTGCAGTCCCTGCACCATGTCAGCGATGCCCTGCTCGGTTATCTCCAGCCGATTGAGCATGGCAGAGGAGATGCCTTTTTGTTCGGCCGCAACCCTGTCGAGGTCATTTTCGGCCATGATGATCTTTTGTTTAGCCTTGAGGGCCTCGCCGATATCGATAAGAATCTGATTTTTCAGGGCAGCCGGCATGGCAGCGATAACCCGGGCCGCAGCTTTGGCCTTGCGTACCATGTCCAGAACCGCAGCTTCCATCTGCTCTCGTTCCATTGTTTTCATTCTCCTGTACTGTTAAACGCCCTTGTCACTGTAAAGGGCCAACCGTTCTCATAAAATGATCGTCGAGGTCATTATTGGAAAACATCCAGCACTGCGGATGTGCTCCGGACTGTTTACCGGCTTTCCAGTTGGTCTTTTTGGTTCATGACCACAAGATTGTCTCGGTGAATAACCTCATCACTGTCTTTAAAACCGAGAATCCCTGCTATTTCGCCGGTTTTTTTACCCTTGATCCGCTCGATGTCTACAGCGGCGTAATTGCTCAGACCAGCGGCCACCACCGCACCGTTCACATCAAGGCAATGCACCGGCGCACCAATGGCAAAGGCGCCCCGAACTTCGATGACACCTGAGGGCAGCAGGCTTCTCCCCAAGTCCACCAGGGCACGGCGAGCACCGTCATCTATCACCAGGTACCCTTGTGGTTTCAGGACATAGGCTATCCAGTGCTTGCGCCGGTTGACCCTGCCGTTGCCTGGAAGGAAAAAGGTGCCGATCAACTCGCCACTGAACAGGGCCTGGAGGATCTGAGGATGCCGTCCGGGACCGATAAAGGAAGAACCACCACAGGCCGCGACCATCTTTGCTGCCCGGATCTTGGCCATCATACCGCCGGTGCCGAGCAGGCTGGTGGAATGACTGGCCATCTTCTCAATTTCTTCGTCAATGGTGGCCACAGTATACACCGGTCGGGCGGCGGCGTCTTCCAGAGGATGTCCGGTATAGAGGCAATCCACATCGGTGAGGATGATATACATATCTGCGCCGATCATATTGGTAATGAGGGCACCGAGGGTATCGTTATCGGAAAAACGCAGTTCCTCAACTGAAACCGTATCGTTTTCGTTAATGATCGGTACTACACCAAAATCAAACAGAGCGTGTATGGTGTTGCGCACGTTGAGATACCGGTCACGATGAGAAAGATCGGCATGGGTGAGTAAAATCTGGGCAACAGGTTGGCGGAAATCGGCAAAGGCCTGTTCATAGGCCTGCATGAGCAAGCCCTGACCGGTGGCGGCCAACGCCTGTTTGACTTTCAATTCCTCATGTGGTTTTTTGACCACTTCCAGCCGGCGGCGTCCAGCGGCAACCGCTCCGGAACTGACCAGAATCACTTCGCGGCCGGTAGCCTGCAGAAAAGAAATCTGTCGGGCGATGTTGCCGATAACTTCGGAAACCAAACCGTTTTCATCAGTGAGGACAGCGCTGCCGACCTTGAGGATAATTCTTTTGGCATTGTTGAAAAGAGTCTGGCGGTAATAGAGGCCTTCTTCTCTGCTAACCTGGAAGGTCATGCGCCTCCTTCTTTCGCGTTGCCTCCAGCAGTGAGCCGATCATTGCACGAAGTTCTGCCAGGCCGACGCCGGTTTCAGCCGATATAGCCAGAACTTCAAGGCCGGCGGTGGCGAACAGTTCCTTGACTTGAGTGAGTTGCTGGTCGTCAATCAAGTCGATCTTGGTCAGGACGATGAGGTGGGCTCGGGCCAGCAGTTCCTGGTTATAAGCGGCAAGTTCGTCGGCAAGTATCTGATAGTCACGTAATGGTTGATCGTCAGGGTTGGCAGCGTCGATCAGGTGTAGCAGAATGGAGGTCCGCTCGATGTGGCGAAGAAACTGATGCCCAAGACCGGCACCCTGATGGGCACCCTCGATCAAACCGGGAATATCGGCAATAATACAGGGTTCAGTATATGGGCAATGCAGGACGCCCAGTTGCGGTTCGAGGGTGGTGAACGGATAGGAGGCAATCTTGGGATTGGCTGCTGACAACTTGGAGAGCAACGTTGATTTTCCGGCATTGGGCAGGCCGATCAAACCGACATCGGCCAGTAGTTTCAATTCAATAATCAGCCAGAACTCCTCTCCGGGGCGACCGGGAGTGGCTCTACGCGGGGCACGATTGGTGGAGGTGGCAAAACGGGCATTTCCCAGGCCACCCTTGCCACCGGCTGCGACCCGATAGCTCTGTTCCGGTTGTACCAGATCGACCAAAACCGTTCCGGTTTCCGCATCTCTGATAACGGAACCAAGCGGCACTCGGATAATACAATCCTTGCCGCCACGGCCGTGTTTGTCACTTCCCTGCCCGCCCAGGCCTGGTTCAGCCTTGAAATGAGACCGAAAACGGAAGTCGATCAATGAATGCAGATTACGATCAGCAACCAGATAAACGTCCCCTCCTTTACCACCGTCACCACCATTCGGGCCTCCCTTGGGCACGAATTTCTCTCGGCGGAAACTAATGCAACCGTTGCCACCGTCACCGGCTTTGACATAAAATTTTGCTTCGTCGATAAATCCCATGATCAAGTGAATAGGTGGGTCGTCAGAGATGAAAAAACCCGGCATCTATTGATGCCGGGTTTGCGACTGTGCCGGCGGTCAATGCCTCCGGAGGAGAAAAGCAACCAATCACGACAAGTACCTGTGCGGTTTGTCCTGCTCCTATATTGTCAAGGCCTTATTCGGCGGGATACACGGAGACTCTTTTTTTGTTCCGTCCGAACGGTTCATACTGAACCGTACCATCAATTTTCGCAAACAGGGTATAATCCCGACCACATCCGACATTGGTACCGGGATGGATAACGGTGCCCAGCTGGCGCACCAGAATATTGCCGGCTCGGACCACCTGGCCGCCGAAACGCTTCACTCCACGTCTTTGTCCCGCGCTGTCGCGGCCGTTACGCGAACTGCCGCCTGCTTTTTTATGTGCCATGCTCTCTTCTCCGGTTATTCAGTTTACCCTTTATGCAGTCTTTATGCTGTAATCGTCTCAATGTTCAAGGCAGTGTACATCTGGCGATGTCCTTTTTTCACCTGATATCCCTTACGCCGTTTTTTCTTGAAAACGATGATTTTTTTATGCCGACCCTGCTCAACGATTCTGGCGACCACTTTAGCGCCCTCGACCTGGGGTTGACCAATCCTGACGGCTTCCCCGTCCACCACGAGGAGAACATCCGCCAACTCCACCGTGTCGCCGACTTCGCCCAGAAGTTTTTCAACGCGAAGTGTGTCGCCGGCCTCAACCTGGTATTGTTTGCCGCCGGTTCGAACTATTGCATACATGCGACTCCTCCTCACTATCCTCAATTCAATATATTCAACGAAATAATTTGCTACGAAACATGTTATTTAACTCTATCTAATCAGTTGCTGTCAAGATTATTCTTACCCTACGGGCCTTTCTCCTGATACAATGTGTATCTCTGCACGACTACCCCCCAAAGAGAGTGACTTCATATCAAAAGAGATTCTTTCTCATCTGCAGAGCTTTTCCTTGTCCTCAGGTAAAAAAAACGATATGTTAACCCGGTATAGATCCTCGGATTTTTCCGAGACGAATCTATACGACGAAAACCAGACAGCTCATTGGTTTCTGATACCAGAATGACGTCTATCAGGACAAATCAAACCGCTTTAACAAGGAGAACCGACATGCAGAAAATGGAATGCCCTTGCGGTTATGTGTATGACCCCGCCGAAGGCGATTACGAGAATAATGTCCAGCCGGGAACAGCTTTCTCCGACCTCCCCCATGACTGGGTCTGCCCTAAGTGTGGCGCAGAAAAGGAATATTTTTATCCCGTCGACTGAGCCTCACACCGCGGACCGTCTCCATGTCCAGACGGTCCGCGTTCGCGCCGGAACCACCCGCATCATGACGGCGGCATACTATATATTCCTCTGCTATTCCGTCGTATCGACTTTTCCATTTCCTCTTGTACAAAGTCCATCTTTATTCTACCATTAGAGCACATTACGACTTGATGCTTCCCGCCGCCTCTCAGGGCGTGAAATACGGCTCTTTTTTTACAGCTGTTCCGGGCAACCTGCCGAGGCAGACAAAGCGAGCCTGTTGGGATTGT
>SKJK01000192.1 GCA_007121995.1 Desulfobulbaceae bacterium | reverse complement strand
TGGTGGAAATGCTTGCCGTCCAACCGGCAGCCATCCTCGGCCTGCCGGCTGGAACGCTGAGGGCAGGAGTTGCCGCGGATGTCCCAATCATTGATCCGGATGCCGAATACGTCTACAGTGCAGACCGGGTCGTTTCCAAAAGCCGTAACTCACCTTTCCTTGGCTGGAGCTTGCAGGGGCGTGCCACCGTGACCATGGTTGGTGGCGAGATCAGGCATCGGGTCGAGCGGGGATAACCGACAGTTCACTGGGATGGATCCTTGGCAGCATACTGCGCCGGGTCCTCCAGGCCAGCATCCGCAAAACCCTGCAGCCTGAGTTTGCAGGCATCGCACCGCCCGCAGGCCAGATCGGCTGCGGGGTCATAACAGCTATGTGTCAGGCTGTAATCCACTCCCAAACGAAGCCCTTCGAGGATGATTTCCTTTTTGCTCAGATACATGAGCGGGGCATGGATTTGCCATGGTTGGCCCGTTACCCCGGCTCTGGTCCCCAGGTTGGCCATGTGGGTAAAGGCGGCAAGGAACTCGGGTCGGCAATCCGGGTAACCGCTATAATCGACGGCATTGATGCCCAGGAAGATATCCGAAACTCCCAGAACCTCTGCCCACGAAAGGGCATGAGCAAGAAAGAGGATATTGCGACCGGGCACATAGGTCACTGGTATCGCCTCTTCCATTGCTGCCGGCGAGCGGTCCTTGGGAACAGGCAAATCCGTGGTCAGGGCCGAGCCTCCGATGGCGTCGAGGTCAACGCGCAGGATCAGGTGCCGCCGGACCTGCTGCTGACGGCAGATCTGACGGGCGCGGTCCAATTCCACGGCCTGGCGCTGGCCATACTGAAAACTGAGACAATTGCAGGAAAAGCCCTGCGAGCGGGCCAGAGCCAGCACCGTGGTGGAGTCCAGGCCGCCGCTCAATAAAACGACGGCCTCTCTGGTGGCAACGGTATCTGTGTGCATAGGTCGTGAGGTTGTGGCAGAAACGTTGGTCCGGATGTGCACTGCAGCGGATCTGCCGAAACCGGCGCATGCAATTGTCTGTGTGTGTGCACCCAGTAAACGGTTATTCGATGAGGACCGGTATTTTTCTGGTAATCTTTATCGCATGGGGCGCTACCTCTGCTTGATAGGCAAGGAATTGAACCCCTGTTGCCTGTGCCCAGGCCACAGTTTGCGCATACTTTTGGTCAATATGCGCCGCGGGTTTGAAACTGCGGGCGTCCTGGCGTTGAACGCAGAAGAGAACCGCAGCGCCATGCCCGGCGGTTTTGAGCGCAGCGAGTTCAATCGGACCGTCAGCACCCCTCCACGTTCTGTCTGTACATCGGCAAGGAATCGTTTATAGCGTTTGAGGAGCGTGCCGTTTTGACGGTCGGAGAGGAGCAGCATGATTTTTTCAGACCCGGAAACAGCCAGGGTGAGTGCGCCTTTTGTGACCATCTGCAATGCTCCTCAAGAGCAAGGAACCGAGATGGGCAGCAAGTCGGTCGCTTGCAGGTGTCCGAGGGGCAGTTGGCTGACTTGCCAGGGGCAGGCTTTTGCCGAAGTCGGCAAAGTTATACTTCTGAGCGGTCTTGTTTTTTGCTAAAATTGTAGTATGTTTTAAACGAAGTCCTGCCGGAAAAGAACGGAAACTGGTATGGCTCGTCCTATACCAGATTCTCAGCCATAATCCAACCGTAAAGGAGAATTCCATAATGAAACTCGGGCTCAATGGACTTGGAAGAATCGGCAAATTGTCGTTGTGGCATCATGTTTCCCGCCAATATTTTTCGGAAATTGTTGTCAACCTGGGAAGAAATGTCGGCTCTGGCCTGGTCGACATTGCCACTGCCATTGAAAAGGATTCCACCTACGGCAGGCTCAGCATGTACCTCCACGGTCACAAGGGAGGACGAGTCATTGAAAACCTCAATGAAGCTACCGGATCCATGACCATCAACGGGGTACCGGTCACTTTTCTCCGCCAGGCGAGAAATCCCAAGGATATTGATTGGCTGGGCAATCAGGTGCAACTGGTCGTGGACACCACCGGTGCCTTCAAAGATCCGACAGCAGATCCCGAGGAGGGCCGTGGTTCCGTTCGCGGTCATTTGCTTGCTGGTGCGGAAAAGGTGATGGTTTCGGCTCCGTTTAAAATCCAGGCCAAAGGGCTGGACATGCCTGAAGACGCGATCACCACGGTTATGGGTATCAATGATGACGATTATGATCCCTCCCGCCACAGCATTATCTCCGCGGCATCGTGCACCACCACCTGCCTGTCGTATATGATCAAACCATTGCTCGATCATTTCGGTGCCGATAAAATGCTCTCCGCCTCCATGGTCACCGTGCATGCCGCCACCGGCACCCAGCAGGTTCTCGACCGCCTGCCTGCTGCCGGAGCAGTGGATCTACGCAAGGACCGTTCAATTCTCAACAATATCATTCTCACCACCACCGGCGCTGCCAATACTCTGGGATTGGTGATTCCGGAAATGAAATCAATAGGGTTTACTGCAGAATCAGTGCGCATACCCACTTCAACCGGTTCGCTCGTCGTGTTGGTGCTCAACCTGCAGGATGAACTTGAAAAACCGATTAATAGGACCCTGCTGAACTCAATTTATGAAGAGTACGCCAAGACAAGCCCGTATCTGATTTTCTCGACGGAACAGAATGTCTCCTCTGATATCATCGGCATACCAAAGGCAGCGGTAGTTATTGAATCCAATGAAATTCATACCCGAACCGCCAGTATTCGGGTAAATCTTCACAATCTGAAAAATTATAAGTTTGAAGACGGATTTACCGCCCCCATTCTCGAAGTGCCGATCACCCAGGCGGTCATCTACGGTTGGTATGACAATGAACTGGGAAGTTACACCAATATGCTTGGAGAACTGACCGTTTCCGTGGCTGAACATATGGTGTGAACATCCGGCCACTGCAGCAGGGCGACCTGGGCGATGTCGTAGCTATCGAACAGTCGACCATGACACATCCCTGGAGTGCTGCCCAGATCGAATCGGAGCTGGCTTTGGCTCACAGCACGGGGCTGGCAGCTATTCTGGACGGAAGGTTGCTAGGCTACGCGATATTCAGGACCTGTCGACCTGAGTGCGAACTTTTGCGGCTGGTTGTTGATGAACAATGGAGAAGGCGCAGGGTCGGTCGAACTCTGCTCGAATATGCCTTGCGCGCCCTGATGGAGCTGGGATACACCACCTGTTTTCTTGAGGTGCGTGCCACTAATGAAGCTGCGATTCATGTATACCGCACCATTGGATTTTTTCAGGTCGGGCTTCGGAAAAAATATTATACCCAACCCAGTGAAGATGGTTTCCAGTTTCGCGCTGATTTGATCAATAGATTTGGAGGGAAATCATGAAAACAGTACGCAACCTTGATCTTGCCGGCCAGAAAGTTCTTGTTCGGGTGGATTTCAATGTGCCCATTAATGAGCAGGGTGAAGTGACTGATGATCTGCGCATCCAGGCTGTGCTGCCCACCTTGCATTACCTGATTGAGCACAAGGCGCGAGTCGTCCTCTGCACCCATATGGGCAGGCCAAAAGGACAGGCGGTGGAGAAATACTCGCTGGCTCCTCTAGCCACCTATCTTGGGACCGTGCTGGACATGCCTGTTGCCTTCGTTCCTGATTGCATCGGCCCGGAGGTCGCTTCCGCCGTGGCGGATCTGGCCGATGGCCAGGTGTTGCTGCTGGAAAACCTTCGTTTTCACGCCGGAGAAGAAAAGAATGATCCGGAATTTTCCCGACAGCTGGCTACGGGCATAGATATCTACGTCAATGATGCCTTTGCTGTTTCCCATCGGGCCCATGCCTCGGTTGTGGGCGTGACCGCACATGTTCAAGAGTGTGCAGCCGGTTTTCTGCTCGCCAGAGAGATAGAGTATTTCCATCGTTGCGTTGAAACCCCGCAACGTCCCCTGGTGGCCATTATCGGTGGAGCCAAGGTCTCCGGCAAACTTGAAGCTCTGCATACCATGCTGGACCGGGTTGACAAAATGATCCTTGGCGGCGCCATGGCTAATACCTTTTTAAAGTCGCAAGGGTATGATGTTGGAGCGTCCAAAGTTGAGGAGGAATTACTGGATGCTGCTACCGACTTACTCCGCAAGGCGGGGGAAAAGAAGGTTAAAGTGTATTTGCCGGTTGATGTTATAGCCGCGGACCGCTTCAGCCCTGATGCAATCTGCAAGCAGGTGACAGTGCAGGATATCCCTGAACAGTGGTTGGCCCTGGATATCGGCCCGGCATCAGTAATCTGTTTCAACGAAGTGCTGGCCGAAGCCAGGACTATCGTCTGGAATGGCCCTGTGGGAGCTTTTGAAATGGATGCCTTTTCCAGGGGCACCCTGGCTCTGGCGCACACCATCGCGGCCTCGCATGCCTTGAGCGTTGTTGGCGGCGGCGACTCTAATGCCGCGGTCAAAATGTCGGGAGAGGAAGAGAATTTTTCCTACATGTCCACCGGCGGTGGCGCTTTTCTCATGTTGATGGAGGGTAAGGAGTTGCCGGGTGTCAAGGCGCTGGATTGACCTTGGGGCAGACTGAATCACTGTGGGCAATCGCCATCTAAAAGTGGGATGTCTGGGATTGCCTGCGACATGCCGGTAAACGGGTATCGATGATGAAAGTCAACCTGGACTCGAACCTAAGTTTTGCAAAATATATTCCCAAAAAACCCAGCCGTCACGGGTTCAGGGTAAAGAAAGGAGGGCACTATGAGCAGGCGGCCGTTACTTGCTGGAAACTGGAAAATGTATCTCACGAGCGGCGAAGCAGTCCGGTTGGCCAAAGCCGTGGCCGCAATCAGTCAAAAACACGTTGATCGTGATGTTATGGTGGCACCTTCTTTTACATCGCTGGCGGCGGTGGCTGCAGAATTGAAAGACTCTGATGTTCTGGTTGGAGCACAGAATGTTGCCTGGGAGCAGGAAGGAGCCTACACGGGCGAGATTTCGCCGCGCATGCTTACCGACCTGGGGGTGCAGATGGTCATCGTCGGTCATTCTGAGCGGCGGCACATTTTCGGCGAGGACAATGCCATGGTGAATCAGCGTCTGTTGGCGGCGCTCGATGGCGGTCTTGTTCCTGTGCTGTGCGTCGGAGAGACCCTGGACGAGCGGGAAAGCAGTGCGACTTTGCAGACTCTGGAAGCCCAGTTGTGCGAAGGACTGGAAAATGTCACATCAGCGCAGGCAGAGCAGGTGGTGCTTGCCTATGAACCGGTCTGGGCGATTGGCACCGGCAAAACAGCCACTCCCAAACAAGCTCAGGAGGTTCACCATTTTCTTCGTCAATTACTGGCAGGACTGTTTGATAAAAAGATTGCTGAAGCGGTGAGAGTGTTGTATGGTGGCTCGGTTAAACCTGATAATATCGACGAATTGATGGCTCAGCCTGATATAGATGGTGCGCTTGTTGGTGGTGCGGCCCTCAACGTCGATTCGTTTGCACGGATAGTTCACTTTACATGACGACTATACTTATCGCAGTCCACGTTTTTGTCTGCTTTTTTCTCATCGGCATTGTTTTGCTGCAGCAAGGGAAAGGGGCGGATGTTGGTGCAACCTTCGGAGGCTCAAGTCAGTCCCTTTTCGGCTCAGAAGGTCCTGTACCTTTGCTTAATAAAATTACCACCCTGGCGGCCATTGTCTTTATGGGCACTTCAGTGAGCCTGGCTTATATTGCCTCGACCAAAAGTACCGGGACCGTGATGGGCGATGTGAGAGTCGAGCAGCCGGCAGAACCTACCGCAGTCCAGGAACCGCAACCAGCCCCGGTTATCCCGGCACCGGCACCTGTGGTCCCTGTCGCACCAGAGCAAGAAGCGATGCCGGACGAGTAAAAGAATAAGAAAACATGCCGAAGTGGTGGAATTGGTAGACACGCTATCTTGAGGGGGTAGTGGCCCACGGTCGTGCGAGTTCGAATCTCGCCTTCGGCACCATTCATTGTAAAGGCTAACCCGCCGGTATCGGCAGGTTAGCCTTTTTTGTTTTCAGGGGTTGCGGAGGAGCTTGCCGGTTTTGCCTGGTCGATATGAGCAGAACAGGGTCAGGCTGTAAGGTGATATGGACGCCCATTGAAATTAAAACCGCCTTATAGCACGCAAACCACGCATCCATCTTCCCGGTGGCTTTTGTCACATATCCTGCGCAGCAACGGTGGGCAGGACATCTTTTCTTTCCAACGTCGATCGTTATCGGTTCTTACTGTTCCTGAAGGACGGTACCTGCAGTTTTCTGCCAAACTCGATAATCTTATGGGAGAGAGCCTGG
>SKJK01000345.1 GCA_007121995.1 Desulfobulbaceae bacterium | reverse complement strand
GGGGCGTTTGCTGTTTTCAGCCTCCAGCCATTGCAGCGGCCTGCTCATATCGATGTCTGTCTCCAGGTAATAGTGGGGAATTTCCTGGTTGGAACGACTGACAGCAGCTGCGATGGCCCGCCGCATTCCTGTTCCGGGCGATTCTTCAACCATTGCATCAGGGGCCGGTCGCCGGACCGGTGCAGCGTCTTTTTGTGCGGGTTTCTGTTGTTGGGCTGCCTGTTCGATATCTTCGCGCCGGATGGCACCGTGCGGACCAGTGCCTTTGACGGTTGTCAAATCCACTCCCAGCTCGATGGCCAGTCTTCGGGCCGAAGGCGAGCAGGCGATACGACCCGGAGCAGGGGTCATTTGGGGTGTTGGCGGCAAGGGTTCGGATGATGCTGCCGATACCGATGTTTCTTCCCCATCGGCTGGCGGCTGAACAATCAAATCTTCATCCGCCTTTGTGGATGCTTGCTCGGACTGAAAATGGGCCAACACCGTGCCGACGGGGACGGTCTGGCCGGCCTGCACCAGCGGTTCTCCCATGATTCCGTCGGCAAAGATTTCAATTTCAAAAAGGCCTTTCTGAGTCTCGACCAAGGCGACAATATCGCCGCGCCGGACTCGCTGTCCCGGTACCACCAGCCACTCAACCAGCTTGCCGTTTTCCATATCCGCGCCCAGACTGGGCATGCAAAAATCACCCATGATCCATCATCCTCCGTATAATTGCGACAATCTTGTCAACCTGGGGAAGTGCCGCTTCTTCCATATGGCCAGCATAGGGAATAGGGACCTCGGCTGTGCAGAGTCGCTCAACCGGCAGATCAAGGTCGTAAAAGGCCTGTTCGGTGATCCGGGCCGATATTTCGGCGGAGAGACCGCCGCTGCGCCAACCTTCGTCAACGATGAGTACCCGGTGGGTTTTTGCGATCGAGGCAATATAGGTGGCGTCATCCAGAGGTCGCAGGGTCCGCAGGTCGATCACTTCAACCTCAATGCCGTCTTTGACCACGATCTCGGCGGCATCAAGAGATTTGAACAGGCTGGCGCTGTAGGTGATCAGGGTGATATCGCGTCCGGGCCGCCGGACCCGAGCATGGTCGATCTCGACTGGACCGGCGTCATCGGCCAGGATGCCTTCCATATTGTAGAGGGTGTTGTTCTCGAAAATGAGCACCGGATCCGGATCTTCCAGAGCTGTCCAGAGCATGCCGCGGGCATCTTCCAGTGTGGCCGGTGACAATACCCGAATGCCGGGGATGTGAGCGTACCATCCCTCGAAGGAGTGGGCATGCTGGGCTGCCAACTGTTTGCCGGCACCGGTTGCCATGCGGATCACCAGCGGCACGTTGAACTGGCCGCCGGACATATGCAGCAGTGTGGCGGCATTGTTGACGATCTGATCCAGGGCCAGCAGGCTGAAGTTCACAGTCATCACCTCGACGATCGGTCGCATACCACCCAGGGCGGCACCAATGCCGACGCCGACAAACCCTGATTCGCACAGAGGGGTGTCGCGGATTCGTTCCGGACCGAATTCAGTCAGCATACCTTTGCTGACTGCGTAACATCCACCGTAATGGCCGACATCCTCGCCCATGAGAAAAACCCGTTCATCGCGGCGCAGGGCCTCGCACAACGCCTCGCGCACCGCCTCGCGATAGGTGGTGGTTCGCACAGCTGTCTGTTGGTTCATGCCTTCCTCCTTTCCGAATAGACAAAACGGGTCAGGTCTTCAACCGCCTCCCAGGTCCCGGCTTCGGCAAAGGCTACTGAGTCCTCAACCTCGACGGCAACGTCCTGCTCTAGGGTTTGTCGCTCTTCCTCGCTGAACAGGCCGGCTCCAGTAAGCTGGTCGGCCAGCAATTCGATGGGGTCGCGCTGTTTCCATTCTTCAACTTCTGCTTTGGTGCGGTACTGTTCGGTGTCGAACATGGAATGGGGACGAAAACGATACGTGCGGCATTCAAGGAGATACGGCCCCTGTCCGCTGCGAATATGGGTGACCGCAATATTGGCTGCTTCTTCAACGGCTATCACATCCATACCATCAACGACCGCGGAAGCCATATTATAAGAGGCCCCCTTGGCGGCAATATCCTGATTGGCCTGGGTGTAGCGCAGGGCGGTGCCCATGGCATAGAGATTGTTTTCGCACAAAAACAGGACCGGTAGTCGCCACAAGGAGGCCAGATTCATGGATTCATGGAAATCACCTTCAGCAACGGCGCCGTCTCCGAAAAAGCAGCAAGTCACCCTTTTGCGGCCTTGCATTGCATCAGCCAGAGCCAGACCCACCGCCAGGGGTAGACCACCGGCAACAATGGCATTGCCGCCGTAAAAACGGGTAGCCGCATCAAAGAGATGCATTGATCCTCCCCGGCCAAGACAACATCCCTCTTTTTTGCCGAACATCTCTGCCATGATACTGTCAGCGCTCATACCTCGCGCCAGGGCCTGGCCGTGTTCGCGATAGGTGGCAACCACAGCATCCTCCGGGGTGAGCGTCGCCATGACCCCCACCGCCACTGCCTCTTCACCAATATACAAATGGAGAAAACCGCGAATCTTGGTGGCACTGTACATCTCCGCGGATTTTTCTTCAAAACGACGGATAAGCAACATCTGCCGCAATAAACGGGTCGCGTGTTTTTTGTCCAATGTAGTCATGATGTCGAGCTCCCTTCCAGAGTGGAGGTGTCACCAATGGGCAGGTTCAGTTCCCGGGCCTTGAGCAGACGGCGCATGATTTTTCCGCTGCGTGTTTTGGGTAGGTTGTCAACAAAATCTATTTCTTTAGGAGCTACAACCGAGCCCAGATGGATGCGGCCGAAACCGATCAGTTCCCGGCGCAGCTGATCGCCTGCCTTGTAACCGGCCTTGAGAACGACAAAGGCCTTGACGAGTTCACCGATGGTGGATTCAGGTTTGCCGATAACCCCGGCCTCGGCTACAGCTGGATGTCCCATGAGACAGCTTTCTACTTCAAAGGGGCCCACCATGTGTCCGGCTGTTTTAATGATGTCATCGGCTCGACCTATGAACCAGTAATATCCATCATCATCACGTCGGGCAAGGTCGCCGGTGAGGTACCATTCTCCGACAAAGCATTTACGATAGCGTTCTTCATCGTGGAGATAGGTGCGGAACATGGAGGGCCAGCCCCGCCTCAAAGCCAGTTCTCCCTCCACCCCGACTCCTTCCTCGCGCACGGAATCGGCATCAAGATGCGTGAGGATGGCTGCATCAATTCCCGGCAGGGGTAATCCCATGGAACCGGGACGCACCTCGAAAGCAGCATAGTTGGCGATCATAATGCCACCTGTTTCCGTTTGCCACCAGTTGTCATGGATAGGTAGGCCCAATGCTCTTTGTCCCCAGAGTACTGCTTCAGGATTGAGAGGTTCGCCGACACTGTGGACCAGTCGCAGCGCCGAAAGATCAAATTTTCGGGGCAGTTCCTCAGGAGCACGCATCAGCATCCTGATCGCGGTTGGTGCCGTGTACCAGACCGTCACTTTCTGCTCCTGGAGAATACGGTACCAGCGTTCGGGTTCAAAATCGGCTTCATCAACAATGGAGGTGACCCCGTGCAGCAGGGGCGTGATGATTCCATAGGAGGTGCCGGTTACCCAGCCGGGATCAGCGGTACACCAGTAGATGTCCTCCTGGTGCAGATCAAGAACATAGCGGCCGGTTATAAAATGGGTCTGTACGGCATTGTGGACATGTACCGCACCTTTGGGCAAACCAGTGGTGCCGCTGGTGAAATGGAGAATAGCCATGTCCTCGGGATCGGTGGGTGGAATTGTGAAATTATCGGTAGCTTCATTCATAAGACGCGGTAAAGAAAGAACCTGATCATTGATATCATCCGCACTGTCAACGAGCAGAATGTAATGAAGTTCCGGTAGCCGATTAAGAAGAGGGGCTATTTTTTTGGTATATTGTTTGCCAGTGGTGACCAGAATGCGGGCGTTGCCTCGCTCCAGTCGCTGACAAACAGGCTCTGGTCCAAAAGCCGCAAAGAGAGGACAGAAGACGTTGAGATTTTTGAGTGTCCCAAAGAAAATTGAGTAGAGAAGGGGGATGCGGCCGGCCAACCAGAAAATACGATCGCCTTTGGCAACGTTCAGGCTGCGAAGCAGGTTAGCGAATCGGTTGGAACGATCCCTGAGGTCGGCGTAACTAAGATCGGTGACGCCACCGTCCTTATCAAGAAAACGGATGGCAACCCGGTTCTGATTGGCCCCCTCGGTATGGCGGTCAATAGCTTCATGGGCGATGTTGATGCCTTGACCACCGGGCAGACCGCTTAATTCATGACGTACCGCTTTCCAGGAAAATTCGACCCGGGTGGTGGTATAGTCGATCAGGTTGGGCTGCACCGCCATGGCCTTGATATTCTTTTTGATGGGTTGGAAAAGCATAGAATTCTCCACGGTCAATTATTATTTTGCCATGCGTGAGCTCAAAGTAGACCAAATGTAAGCTTCATGCCGGAAATGAGGCATGCTCAGGGATACCGACAAACGATCCGCCCTGAAAAGGATATGAATATTGATCCTCAAGCAAAACATTTTTAGTTCATTGTACGTTGACGAGCGACCAGGGGCAATACAGTTATTTTGTAGATTTATTGAATAAAAAAAATATTCAAAAAAATAGTCATGTATGAAGTTAGAGGTAACATCAGGATGATATCGCGATCGAAGCAGGTACGCAGGGACGGAAGAGAAATGGACACTACCGGTATCGGTGAGAAGAAAGTGTATAGCCCCTCCCCGTGGACTCTGAGTCGGACCAGAGGGGAGGGGCGGCAATGAGGATTTTTTTACAGTCCTTTTTTTTCAAAAAACAAAAACATGGCGATGACGACCACCCAAAATACGGCAACAATGATCCATGGGGAATAGGCCAGTGTTTCCGGTAGGCCGATTCCTCCGAAATCCTTCCAGGTGTAGACTGTGGATACAAAGAAAGGATAGAGTTCAGCAAAGAGGGCGGCTCCTGCAATCATGCCGAGAATGGCAAAAAGAGCATGCCATCGGCCTTCACCCATTGCCCCTACAGAGGTGCCGGGACAAAACCCCATGACCGCCCAACCGGCACCGAAAAGAGCACCACCAATCAGGATGGGGCCTACATTCATCGGCTTATGGCTCAAGGTGATGATGCCCTGATCGGCAAGAAAAAGAATGCCGACCATCCCCACCATAATGGCTGAAAGCATGAACTTAAAAATAGTCATATCTTTGAGGAGCAGAGCGCCTACCTGCTTGTCAAAACGCAGAACTCGTCCCTTCTGGAGCAGAAAGCCAAAAGCTATCCCGGTCAGCAATCCCAACCACTGTTCAATACCCATCACGACCTCCTTTTATACACAAATGCCGCAACCACGACGCCAATGGAAAAGAACATCACCAAAGACACAAACGCACTCACAGACAGTTGCATCATGCCGCTGAGTCCGTGCCCGCTCGGACAACCATCGGCCATACGTGCGCCCACCATGGCGACTATACCGCCGCCGAAGGCACCGAGGGCCCGTTTGACAGTGGAGGGACCGAAGCGTTTCTGCCACGTGGGTGGTACTGCCTCCAGGCGAAAACTCCGATCGGAAACCGACGAGATCAACGCCCCCAAAAAGATGCCGGTCACGAGCATGAACTGCCAATCAACCACCACTCTGGTTTTGACAAAATACTCATTGGTGGCCACATGTTCGGCGACAAACATCTGCTCGATAAAGCCGGCGGCGCGCACAAAAGTGGTGGATGCGCCCAGGTAGGTGCTTTTGCCCATCAGTTGAGTGGTCGCGTATACCGAAAGCACCGCCAACAGGCCCAGAAGGGCTCCTGCCAGATACGGGCTCCAGCCACCATTGTTGGTTTTGCTCTGCATAATTCTGTCCTCCTTGCATTTTTATTGAATTTCTGCATGAGTGCATGGATTATTGGTACACGGTTCTCCTTTCTCCAGGCTGCCTGGATGGTGTTTTTTACTGTACATGGCCGACTAGAAACGATACGTGGCGGCAACACCGGTGGCCGTGGGCATCCGATTGGCCGGAACAATCACTACCGTGCCTTTTTTTCGTAAGACCATTTCCGCCAAGTCGTCGAGGATGTCGCCCAATACCGGTTGGGATGGTGCACTGAAGGTTACCTGCCCCGTCTCCGAAGCCACCCTGCCCGAAACTTCACGGTCGGCGTCAACCAGCAGACTTGCGACCCGCCCTGCAGCAGCTGCTACAGCGACCTCCTCTATATCGTCGGTCCCCATCTGCCGGGACAGGGCGAGTTCATACGTTGCCACCAGTTCGGCCAATC
>SKJK01000110.1 GCA_007121995.1 Desulfobulbaceae bacterium | reverse complement strand
TGAATCCGTGACGGCTGGACTCTTGTTTTGGATATATCTTGCTGTAATCAAATTATAATTGCAGTGGAATCCTTGATAATAACCTTCACCAGCCGCCCTTCGGGGCGTCCGTCCGTACGCCAGCTTCATTGCCCGTAACCGTCCGATAAAGTTTACTTTAATCAAACGGTCACAGACAATAAGGCTGACGCACGGACGAACGCTCACGGATCCAGGTTTCCAGCCAACCTGGCAAGTGTCTTGCAATTTTTAGTACATGCCGATATATTTTCAACATCCAAAATATATATACAATTGAATAATCTAAAAGACCACCCCTTACCCCAGGCGACCTCGCCACAGGGAACAGGAAGCCCCCTCTACCATGCAGAGAGCCGGGCACCCACCACTGATTACGGAGGGAGATTTGATTGAATACGAATCCGTCACCAAAATTTTCGGCACCGGCAGCAAAGCGATAACAGCCACCAATAATGTCACATTCACTATCGAAGATGGTGAAACAGCAGTTTTCCTGGGTCCTTCCGGGTGCGGCAAGACGACCATGCTGCGGATGACCAACCGGCTGGAATCCATCACCCGGGGAACTATCCGGGTCAACGGCGAGGATATCATGTCCATGAATCCTCAGCAGCTCCGTTTAGGCATGGGATATGTAATCCAGCAGATAGGCCTGTTTCCCAATAAAACCATTGCCGAAAATATCGCCGTAGTCCCTCGAATGCTTGGATGGGACAAAACCAGAATCAAGGCACGCATCGATGAGATGCTCAATCTGGTCAATCTCGCCCCCGGAATCTACCGGGACCGTTACCCGGTTGAGCTCTCCGGGGGCCAGCAGCAACGGATTGGCGTTGCCCGCGGGCTTGCTGCCAATCCGAGCATCCTGCTCATGGATGAACCCTTTGGTGCCATTGATCCCATTAATCGGGACCAGATCCAGGACGAGTTTCTCCGACTCCAAGGAAAACTCAAAAAAACCATTGCCTTTGTGTCCCATGATATCCATGAAGCCATAAAAATGGCTGATAAAATTGCCATTTTCAAGGACGGCCTTCTGGTGCAATACGACACACCGGAGGCTATCCTGATGCGTCCGGCCAATAAATTCGTGTCCGATTTTGTGGGGGCCGACCGGGCTTTGAAAGTGCTGGGCCTGATGCGCATCCGGGATGCCATGACCCCTGCCCCGAAAAACCTGCTGCAGGCCAATGAAGAAGCCCCGCAGGCCTTGCGGTTGATGGAGGAACGGCGGCTGCCCTTTGCTTTTGTGATCAGAAACAGCAAGCCTATCGGTTATATCACACCCAAAAACTTGAAATATGAGCAGGGCAGAGTGGGAGAACTGGTTGAAAAATTCCCGGAAACCCTGGGGACAAGAGAGCCACTGCGCGATGCCCTGGCCGCCATGCTGATGCATGACCTCGGTGCCCTGCCGGTCACCGATGATAACGGTGATCTGGTTGGCACCATCAGTTACAGGAATATTCAAAAATCGATCCTGGAGATGTACAGCGACGATCAGGATGATTAGCCCCGGCGGCCATGGGAATTCGTGTTCTACCGACCGGAATATCCACCTTGATTAGCACCGGGAGATCCATTGTATGAACCTGATCACCTTTCTTGAGGATAATTACGCGCAAACCCTCTTTCTGACCTGGGAACACATCTGGATGGTCGGTCTTTCCCTGCTCATCGCCATGGCCATCGGCATCCCGGCGGGCATTGTAATCACCAAAAACAAGGTATTGGCGCAAAAGGTTCTCGGCGGTGCCAATGTCATCATGACTGTCCCTTCCATTGCCCTGTTCGGTCTGATGCTGCCAATCCTGGCCGTGATCGGTCATGGTCTCGGCAAGGTTCCGGCGGTCATCGCCCTGGTTTTGTATTCCTTACTGCCCATTATCCGTAATACCTATATTGCTATAAAAAATGTCGATCCAGCCCTGGTCGATGCCGGCCGAGGGATGGGGATGACCAAATTCCAGCTCCTGCGGGAGGTGGAGATTCCCCTGGCTGTTCCCGTCATCCTCGCCGGACTGAAGACTGCGGCCGTCATGAATATCGGTATTGCCGCCATTGCCGCCTATGTCGGCGCCGGCGGCCTCGGTGTCTTCATCCAGCAGGGAATCGCCAGATCCCATGAAACCATGATCCTGGCCGGAGCACTGGCCGTCTCACTGTTGGCCATCATCGTTGATCTGGCAATGAGTATGCTGGAACGGCTGGTGACGCCTAAAGGGCTCAAGCTCTAGGAGGATCGGTATGCAGACAACCCTGATAAAGAGCTACCGGTTTTTTCTGTTCGCCCTGCTTGTTATCCTGGGCATCGGCGCCGAACGAGTTGGCCTGGTGGCTTACCTTTCCGATCCTTGGGAGCAGGCGTATGTGCTGTATCTCATCCAGCAGCATTTGTTTCTCGTTACGGTGAGCATGGCCATGGCCATCTGCACCGGACTTACCGCAGGTATTATTGTTTCAAGGAAGGGTTTGCAGAAATATTCCGGTATCGTCATGTACGTCATTGGTCTCGGCCAGACCATACCGTCCCTGGCTGTCCTGGCTCTGACCATGAGTTTTCTCGGCATTGGCTCCAAGCCGGCTATTTTCGCCCTGTTCGTGTATTCAACCCTGCCCATCGCCAGGAACACGCTGGCAGGTCTTTTGGCGGTATCGCCCGCCATCATCGACGCTGCCAGGGGGATGGGCATGAGTCCGGGCAGGATCCTCTGGCAGGTTGAACTGCCCAATGCCCTCATGGTTATCCTCACCGGTATTCGGGTGGCGGTGGTCATTAATATCGGAACCGCTGCCCTGGGATATCTGATCGGTGCCGGCGGATTGGGTGATCTCATTTTTACCGGTATCAATCTCATGCAACCGGACAAACTGCTTGCCGGCGCTCTGCCGGTCATTATCCTGGCTTTGCTTGCCGATTACCTGGTTGAAGTTTTCGGTAGGATCGTTATTCCAAAAGGGATTCAACTCTCAGAATAATTGTCTTTTGTTTGCGGATGGACACCACCAAGAGGTTCCAGCAACCTCGTCACTTGCAAGGAGGGAGTATGATGAACAATTTCTATCGAACGGCGATAACCGCTATCCTGGTCATCGGCATGCTGGCCATGGCAGCAACACTCAACGCCCGGGAAAAGGCCATCACCATTGGAGGCAAAAACTTTACTGAGCAGTATCTGCTTGCCGAGCTCGGTAAGCTGCTGTTGGAAAACGAAGGGTTTGATGTCAGTTTGCGCACCGGTGTCGGCACCGCCATAGCCAGGCAATCCCTCGAAGCTAGTCAGATCGATATGTATTTTGAATACACAGGAACAGCATACACGGTTTTTTACCAACAGACAGACCAGGCCATCATGACCGATCCCGCCAAGGTCTACGACTGGGTACAGGCCAAGGATGCCGAAAAAGACCTGATCTGGCTCGAACCGGTTACCTTTAACAACACCTATACCATCATGATGCGGAATGAGGATGCTGAGAAACTCAACATAACCACCATCTCCGATTTCGGGAATCATGTCGAAAACAACCCAAAAGACATTACCTTTGCCCTTGAGGCCGAATTCTGGGAGCGACCTGATGGTTTTAAGGCCCTGATGCAACTGTATGACTTCACCATGCCGGTTCGGGCCATTAAACGCATGGATATGGGCTTGACCTATCTGGCGCTGCGCAACAACCAGGTTACCTCAGCCATGGGCTTTTCAACCGACGGCCGTATCATGGCCTTTGACCTGGTCAACCTCGAAGATGATAAAAATTTTTTCCCAGTGTATAATCCGGCGCCAGTGATACGACGGGAAACCCTGGAAGCTTTTCCGGAAATTCGGGATATTCTCAAGCCTCTGGCCGACAAGCTGGATACCGAAACCATGCAGCGCCTCAATGCCGAAGTAGATGTCGAACACAAAGATGTGACCCGGGTCGCGGAGGCGTGGCTGCGCGAGGTGGACCTGCTGTAGATTCTCTTCTGTCCACGAGCTCCTGGTCGCGTGACCTGACGGTACCGGATTCGTTGCCCCGGTCATATCAATGTCGATACAGGGAAGCAGACAAAGCGTGTTCCATCGGAACACGCTTTTCTTGTTTGTTCCTGCTGTAATGTTCTATGAAACAAGAGACAACCTTGAGCTGGAATCCGGTTTTTCGTAAACCGCCAAAAAACCATTTTTTACCGCATCATCCGGCACCAGCACGACCGGACAGTAGATCACCATGCCGTTGCATCACATCTTAGCACTTGGCGTGCTTTTCACAGTCTCCGGTGCTGCCGCCCTGATCTATCAGGTGCTGTGGGTGCGCGAATTGGGCTTGCTGTTCGGATCGACGGCGCAGGCGGCGGCGCTGACCATTGCCATCTTTTTTACCGGTATTGCCTTTGGAGGCTGGTTTTTCGGTAACCGCGCCAAGCGGATCAGGTATCCCTTGCGCGTCTTCGGTCTGGTCGAAATGGGGGTGGCCCTGACCGCCCTGGGCCATTTTCTGGTGATCGATGTCTATTTTGCCCTCTATCCAACCTTGTATACGGCAGTCAGTGGGCAACCGGTCCTGGAAATTCTGCTCAAGGCGGTGGTGGCGGCGACGATACTGCTGCCATCAGCTCTGCTGATGGGTGGGACGCTGCCCCTGATGGGTCAGTATGTGATCCGCTCCCGTAACGATCTGGGACGGATGGGGTCGGCATTCTATGCGTTGAACACCGGCGGCGGTGCTGCCGGGGCGCTGGCAGCCGGCTTTGTCTTGCCGATGTGGCTCGGATTCTCTGGTGCCTATCTGCTGGCGGTCGGGATGGACCTGTCAGTGGGCCTGGCTGCTGTGTTCATCGCCCGCTGTGAACCATCTCAATCGGCAGTCAGAACAATGGCGCCCTCTCCTGTTCTCCGTGTTGACCCGGTACTCTGGTTCATTGCCATTGCCTCTGGTTTTGCGACATTGGCGGTAGAGATCATCTGGACACGTCTGTTCGCTCAGGTATTACAGAACTCGGTGTATACCTACGCGCTGGTCCTGACTGTGTTCCTGGTATCTCTGTCACTGGGCGCGGGCTTGGCAAACAGGCTCAATCGCCTGGCACTGCGGGCAGAGATGGTGTTGGCAGGACTGCTGTTGATGTCCTGCGCGGTGGTGGCAGGCACTCCGTACCTCTTCCATCATCTCACCGATGGTCTTGCCTATCTTGGCGGGCAGGTCGATTTCCTGGGGTATGTGATCGAAGTAACCCGTGTCGCTGTGCTGACCATGCTGATCCCCGGCACCCTGCTGGGCGCGGTGCTTCCCTACCTGTTACGGTTGATGCAGACCGACGCGGCTCCAGGGGCGATACTGGGTCGCCTGATTGCGGCAAACACCACCGGCGCGATTTTTGGTGCCCTGGCAGGGGGCTTTGTTATCCTGCCCCTGTTCGGCATATGGAAAGGATTGTGGCTGATAGCCGCGCTCTATGCCCTGATGGTATTGGTGCTGCTGGGAACCCGGGCCGGCTGGATCATCATGGCAACACGAACCATTGCCCTGGGGGCTGCCCTCCTGTTACTGACCCAAACCCCGAACCTGAGCATGATCCGTCTGCATGCCAATGAGCGTGTACTCACCATGCGTGAAGGCACAACAGCCCATGTAGCCGTGGTGGAACGGGGTCAGGCCCGCTTCATCCGGGTGAACAATTTTTACACCCTGGGGGGGTCCGGCGCCTTGATCCCGGAACGAAACCAGACCATGATTCCGTTACTGATCCATCCCGACCCGCGCGAGATTTTTTTCCTTGGCATGGGCACGGGGATTTCTGCAGGAGCGGGCATGTTTATCAACCCCGATCGCATCACTGTCTGTGAACTGGTGCCTGAGGTCATAGACCTTGCCCGCGACTATTTCCGGCCTTATGTCAACGGTCTCTTTGACGATCCCCGCGTAACCATCCATGCCGAGGACGGACGGCAATGTCTGGCCCGATCCCTTGACACCTACGACATGATCATCGCCGACCTTTTCACACCCTGGCGCGCCGGTGTGGGTAATGTCTACACAGTCGAACATTACCAATTGGCCGCGCGCCGTTTGAACCCGGGCGGGGCTTATGTGCAGTGGGTACCGCTGTATCAGGTGTCGCGGGCCGAACTCGATATCCTGGCCAATACCATGGCGCAGGTCTTTCCAGAATTGACGCTGTGGCGCGGTGACCTCTACCCCGAACGTTCAATCCTGGCACTGGTGGGCCGAATGGTGCCGACGCCGCTCGATCCCGCGGTGCCTGCCCAACAATGGCAAGCGATGACTACCGGCACCGCAGATCCGGAAATCCTGACCTTACAGGCTTTGAAATTCTATGCAGGTAATGCGGCATCTGGTTTGTTTGCTCATGCCTT
>SKJK01000140.1 GCA_007121995.1 Desulfobulbaceae bacterium | reverse complement strand
CGATACTATCTGGTGTGATCTCGAGAACGCGCAGGTAGGAGGTGGTAGCCGCCGCCCGGTCTCCAGTCTGTTTCTGGCACAAGGCAAGATTGAAAAGGATGTCGGTATCTTCGGGTTCCAGGTTAAGCGCCAGCGAAAATTCATCTATAGCCTGCTTGAAATCACCAAGCGCATAATAGACCAGACCGATATTATAGTGCACAGGAACCGCATTGGGTAGATACTGCAACAAAAGCTGATATCTGTCCCGGGCTTCTGTAAAGCGACCCTCTGCCTGAGCGCAGCTGGCTTTGGCTAACAAAAGGTGCAATTCATCCATGGTGATTGCATGCGTTGTGCAAGGCATAGACGTTCCATTCCAAGGTTAAAGAGATGACAAGGGCTTACAGCGTTACGATAACATACTCTGATTCGATGACCTATATACATATATTTGCCCAAACCTGGTCGAAAAAAATGCTATACCTTGTTCACCTGACGCACAGACGGACGCTCACGGATCCAGGAAAAAGCATTGAACCAGTGGGCACAGGTGACAGGCCACGCCGGCTTGACAAGGACAATTCAGATAATATTGTTTATGCATAATGTACTATTGTGTACATCAGCACGTGCAATGTTTCACTCCGATCAGCGAGGGCCTCAATGAAAACGCACTCACTCTGTATCGCTCCCCTGTCGTTTTATTTGTTTGGCTGTGCCTTGCTGTTCCTCACCGGCTGTTCCGCTAAAATGCCCACCGGGACCTGGCAGGTGGATCGGGGAAGGCAAATGACCTTTGAAACCGCCACGGTTCTCCCTGACCACACCTATTATTATCTTGGTTCCTCCGGTGCGCCCACATCTGTCATTGCCATCAGCAACGAGTTTCATCTCCGCACAAAAGTCTGGGCCCAAGTTGAAATCACCGATAAAATACTGCGCGGGTGGCAGCAATGGCACACCGCTACAGGCACCTCCCCCTGCAGATATTACAGCGGTGTCATCCTTACCCCTGACGGACGACAGGCTGGTGTGTGGTATTCACAAAACATCATCAACACCGTCCGCATGCCCGAGCCAGGGGTACTTGAAATTTTTCAGCCGTTTTCCACTCCCGGCAGAGAATGTGCCGAACGAGAAAGAGAGCGCGTATTTCAGCAGACCTGGACTCCGTCACGAGGATTGTAAACACCGTGTTCCGGACGCATCGCACCTCACGCACCGATGATCTTCACCAGCACACGTTTTTTACGCCGACCATCAAACTCTCCATAAAAAATCTGCTCCCAGGTTCCAAAATCCAGTTTGCCGTTCGTAACTGCCACAACCACCTCCCGGCCCATTATCTGCCGTTTCAAGTGGGCGTCGGCGTTGTCCTCATAGCCGTTATGGCGGTATTGGCTGATCGGTTCGTGCGGGGCGAGGCGCTCCAGCCACTGTTCATAATCGTGGTGCAAACCGGACTCGTCATCATTGATAAAAACAGATGCGGTTATATGCATAGCGTTGCACAAGACCAAACCTTCTTGCACGCCGCTTTCATGCAGGCATTCTTCCACCTCAGAGGTAATATTGACAAAAGCTCTTCTGGTGGGAATATTCATCCACAATTCTTTGCGATAGCTCTTCATTGGCTCTCCGTCTCTTTTTGTATTTGAATGTACAACGATCCGTTGAAACCGTCAGTCGAGATTTTTCAGGGCGATCTGATGGAAACGCGGTTCTACCTGCAAAAACGCTTCGATCAAAATCGGATCAAAATGGCTCCCCTGGCCGGCAACCATGATAGCCATCGCCTCAGCATGGGGCATGGCGTCTTTATAGACACGCTTGGAGATGAGAGCGTCATAGACATCGGCAATGGCCATGATCCGGCCAGCCAAAGGAATATTCTCTCCCGCCAATCCCCTGGGATACCCACTTCCATCGTATTTCTCATGATGACTGCCGGCTATCTCTTTGGCACAATTGAGAAAGGAGGTCGGATGGCCTGCCATCTGCTCAAGATTAGCAATGGCCTCCTCACCGAAAAGTGCATGCCCCTTCATTTCTTCAAATTCTTCAGGAGTCAATTTTCCAGGTTTCAGCAGGATCGAGTCCCGGATCGCCACTTTGCCGATATCGTGCAGAGGCGCTGACTTTCGCAGCAAAACAATATATTCAGGGGTCAGAATATCACGAAAATATCCGTTGCCCGCCAAGGTCTCGGCAAGCAGGTACACATATTCGCGAGTCCGGTGAATGTGGCTACCGGTTTCAGGATCGCGGTATTCCGCCATCTCGCCCATGGCCTCAATGATCACATCCTTGAGTAGTTCGGTTTCCTGGGTTCTTTCCTCCACCCGTTGCTCGAGGTCCCTACGGTAAGCATGCAGTTCAAGATGATTGCGCACTCGGGAACGTAGCTCCACCCCTTTAAAAGGCTTGGTGATGTAATCAACTCCCCCCAGATTGAACCCCTGCACTACATCTTCGGACTCAGCCCGGGCAGTAAGAAAAATTACCGGAATCGATCGGGTCTCCGCATTCTGATTGAGTAATTCCACGGTTTCAAAACCACTCATTCCCGGCATCATCACATCCATGAGAATCAATTGTGGCCGAGTGGCGACGATGCGCTCCAACGCTTGTTGACCTGAAGTGGCATAAGCAAACTCACACCCCAGTTCCTTGAGATGTGACATGGCGATTTGAATATTTTCCGGAACATCGTCAACAATGAAAAGAAGAGGAGGTTTTGACTTCATGTCTGATTTTGACCTGTTACCCGTGATAATTTTGCCAAGAGACGATCAACGCCCAGAATATTGGGGTCAGTAGCATGCTGTATCAGTTCATCACCGACCTCGACCAACAGCGGATGGTTGTCTGCCTCTCCGGTTCGCTGCATGGCGGCGCCGAGGAGAAGGGCGTCGGACAGGCTGCCGGAACGAGCTGCCTGACAACGCAACTGTTCCAATGTATCGGTCCAGGCAGCCCTGATGCCGGTAAGGAAAATATCATTTTCCCTGGCAGTCCGATTAAGAGCAACAGCATGTTCTTGCGTCTCCACGTTTATCGGAACATGGTGACTGACAACCTCTTTGAGAGTTTCCAGCCGGAACGGTTTCTGTAAAAAATCGTTAAACAGGGGCTTGTACTCGGTTTCATCGAGCATCTCACCGGTCATAACCACAACAGCAATGTCTCGAGTTTCAGGGTGCTGTCGTAACGCTTCCGTGACCTGCCGGCCATCCATACCAACCAGGTTGAGATCCATGAAAATCAAATTCGGCTGTTCATCAATGGCCAGTTGTAGCGCCTCTTCACCGGTATTAGCGGTCAGGATGGAGAAAGGACTGTCCACAAAAAAATCGACAAAAACCTCCTTGATCAAATCCACATCGTCGACAACCAAAAGCTTTCGTTGCTGTTTCGTCACCACCGGAGTCGTTGTCACCTGCAACTCTTCAGATGATAATTCAGCGGTACGAACGGTGGGGAGACAAATCGTAAACCGCGTCCCCTCCCCTTCAGTGCTGACCAGCTCAATATTTCCACCCATCATGGCAACCAGGCGACTGCACAGGGTCAGTCCCAAACCAACGTCACCATACTGTTCCGCCATGGAACTGTTTCGTTGACGAAACAAATTGATAATCCTGCGCTGATCCTTGGCGGAAATACCACTGCCGCTATCCTCGACCTGGAAACGAAGAGTAAAACAGCCGGATACCTCGTGTGAAGGCTCGCCGGTTACTGTTAGTTTCACAAAACCGTTGGTGGTAAAATTGACGGCATTACCGACCAGATTCTGCAGAACCTGCTTCAGTCGCACGCCATCGAGAATGAACGTTTGCGGCACCTCCGGTGCCAACTGACAAATGAACAGTAGCCCCTTCTCTCTGACCTGATCAAGAAAAAGTTCTTCAATTTCGCTGAACAGCGCCGATAACCTGATAGAACTGGTCATGATCTGCAGTCTGCCGGATTCTATTTTCGATAACTCCATGATATCGTTGAAAATAGAAACAAGCCGCAGGCTGCTTTTGTGGATAATATCGACAAAACGCTTTTCCCGAGGCTCCAGGTCGACATTGGCAAGCATCTCGGTATAGCCGATGATGGCGTTCATCGGCGTGCGGACCTCATGGTTGATATTGGCGATAAAATGGCTTTTAAGACGACTGACGGATTGCGCGTCCGCAACACCCTTGTTGACTCTGTTGTCTGTTGCGACCGTTTTTTCGCCCTGGGCACAGTTGACCCGGCCAGGTGGTGTCCTGAACCAAACAACCATTGGCTCTTTACTGCCGGCAAGGAGAACCAAGGTATCATCTGCGGCCGACTCGGATAAAGATAAAAGATCTGTCTGTATCTCATCGATTTCACGGGTCTGATCCTGAGGCTTTAAGGAAGCGACAAGAGGATGCTCCAACAATTTTGGTTCCAGTTGCGTCAGATCAACACCAATCAAGCGACGATCGCCTGACCTGGCGAAGGCGGATCTATTCGCTGCAAAGACTCGTAACTCATTGTCTCCCCAAAGAATCTCATAAGGAGCCGCCTCCAGGGTTTGTCGGGCCAGGTAGAGCTGCTCCCGGGTCACTTGATGTACCTTCTTGAACTCTTGCAGTCGCACCCAAAGCCAACAGACCGAGCCGGCCAACAGCAGGCTCAGCACAGGAAAGAAGAAAGGAGTGTTGAACATCTGCGACAGAGAACCCTGTGCCGCAAAAACGGTTGACGGTACAAACAGTGCAACACCAAAGAAGATAAAAAAATACATTGTCACCTGGAGATAGACGGCAAAGGGCAGTGGAAAAACAAAACCTGTGTTCGTATTATAGCATTCCGCCTGCACTTGTCAAAAGCAGCCTGGCCGAAAATGATCTCTACGCTGGACGCAGATGGTAACGAATCAACCGAACACTACATGATTGTACTCATCATTGCGCCCGGCATCCGAGCGTTTCCCCTTGACGATACCTGCGAGCCGCGGCAATGACTCCTTGCGCCCACTGCGGCGCCCCCGAAGCCAGCACATGAGTATACAGAGCCAGAACATTGTTTTTAACCAGACCGTCACGTCCGTCCAGAAATCCGGTCCCTCGTTCCATTTCAAGGACAAGGTCCTCCGAATCTCCTCCCCAGTGTTTGACAACCGAGTAGCGGAATTCATGCCCCTTGATGCGCATACCCACTGGATAAAAACTGTTGGCGCGCCTCACGATAAAGGTGGAATACCCATGGGCCTGCGGCTTTTCGGCAAGAGTAAAAGTAACAGGAAAAACTCCGGCAAGAGGGTATTCCCGGTCGTGAAGAATAATGGAACGTCCGAGGAAAATAAGCCCGCCACATTCAGCATAAACAGGCAGGCCAGCTTCAACTGCGGCGCAAATCGACTGGCGGAAAGCAGCATTGTCAGCCAACTGCGGGGCACTGGTTTCTGGAAATCCGCCACCAATGTACAAAGCATCCAGTCCATGCGGCAGCTTCCGGGAACTAAGGGCGTCAATCATTATCAACTGTGCACCACTTCCACGAAGGGCTTCCAGGTTTTCTTCATAATAAAACTGAAAGGCAGCATCACGGAGCACGCCGATGGTGAGCATCCCTGAACCAGTCTTCCGCCGAAAAACCGGTTGAGGCGGCATCGGTACCACCGTTTTCATATTGATGACGATGGCATCCAGATCGAAGTTAGTCTCGACCAATGCCGCCAGGTTGCCCACTGCTTCACCAGCATTCGTGTATTCCTGATGCGGGGTCACGCCAAGATGACGCATGGGAAAAACATCGTGTTTCAGGCGCGGCATAACGCCCAGGACCGGTAAATCGGTGTACCGCTCCATGGCCTGACGAATGACGGATTCATGCCGGGCTGTAGCGATCTGATTGAGAATGACACCGGCAAAACGTATCCTTGGGTCAAAGGCCTGGCAGCCGAGGACCACGGCCGCCACCGTTCTGGTGGTCTTGGCGCAATTAACGACGAGCAACACAGGTAGGTCAAGGAGTAAAGCCAGTTCTCCCGTAGAAAAATCACCGGCTGAATTGACACCGTCGTAAATTCCCCGATTTCCCTCAACAACCGCATACGAGTTCCCATAGATATGGGACTGAAAAATAGAAATAATAGCCTCGGATGACATGAGATAGGGGTCGAGGTTAAAACAGGGTTGACCAGCAGCCTTGCTCATCCAGCCTGCATCAATGTAATCCGGTCCTTTTTTAAAAGGGACAACACCATGTCCCCGGTCTTTCAAGGCCGCAACCAGACCGACTGCGACCACTGATTTTCCCGAACCGCCACTCAGGCCTGCCAGTACAAGACTTCTGACTTTTTCCGGACTCATGATTATCTGAAACCTGTTATCAAAAATGGTCTGTATTCACCTGCACTGCATCTGCACACGATGAGGCTGCCATGCGTAGCCGCACT
>SKJK01000358.1 GCA_007121995.1 Desulfobulbaceae bacterium | reverse complement strand
GCCACTTTCGACGATACGGCCATGGCGCATGACCACCAGTTGGTCGGCCAGGGAGCGCACTGTTCGCAGATCATGGGTGATGAAAATATAGGTGAGTCGGTAACGATCTTGCAATCTTCGCAACAACTCAATGATCTGTTTCTGAATGGTCATGTCCAGGGCGCTGGTGGGTTCATCCAGAATCAGCAGCCTGGGGCGAAGGATGATTGACCGGGCAATGGCGATCCGCTGGCGCTGGCCTCCGGAAAATTCGTGGGGATAGCGACCGGCAGTGTCCGGGTCGAGTTCGACGTCCCGCAGGGCTTGGATAACCAGGGCTCGACGTTCCGCCGCAGTGCCGCCCAGGTCGTGGACCTGCAGTCCTTCAGCGATGATCTGTTCCACGGTCATGCGCGGTGACAGTGATGAAAAAGGATCCTGAAAAACAATCTGCATCTCCTTGCGCAGCGGGCGAAAATGCTTGCCACGTAAGCCGGTAAGGCGATGGGTGGTGCCACCACTGTAATAGAGGACTTCGCCGCTGTATTGAATGAGATTAAGCAGACAGAGGGCCAGCGTTGATTTGCCGGAGCCCGATTCACCCACCAGACCGAGGGTTGTTCCTTCGTTGAGGGACAGACTGACCCGATCCACGGCGGTTAATACTCTTTTCTTACGACGGAACAAACCCTGCCATTCCGACTTGAGAGGAAAGGTACAGGTGATATCGTTGAGTTCACACAGCCTGGGCCCACCCTGACGAGGCTTTTGCTCACCTTTGGGCAAGGCGGCCAGCAGGTGACGGGTATACTCCTCTTTGGGTTGGGCAAAAATTTCCTGCACCGGACCCTGTTCAACGACCCTGCCCCGGTGCATGATGGAGACCGTATCGGCGATCCGGCGCACCATGGGCAGGTCATGAGTGATGAGCAGGACCGACATACCGTATTCCTGCTGAATATCGGCAATCAGGCGGAGAATCTGCGCCTGGATAGTGACATCCAGGGCCGTAGTCGGTTCATCGGCGATCAACAGCCTGGGGCGGCATGCCAGGGCCATGGCGATAACCACCCGCTGGCGCTGGCCACCGGATAATTGATGCGGGTAGCAGTCGATCCGGGATTCGGGATTGTCGATACCAGTGCGGTCCAGCAGGTGCAGAACCTGCTCTCTGGCATGCTTTGCCTGGAGCGACCGATGGATAAGGAGCGGTTCCATCAACTGATTGCCGATGGTATAGACTGGATTGAGGGCGGTCATGGGCTCCTGGAAGATCATGGCGATGCGGTTGCCGCGAATGGCCCGGAGCTCTTTTTTTTGCAGAGTTGTCAGCTCAATGCCGTCAAAATAGATGGAGCCGCTGCTTGCCACTCGACTCGTTTCCTCCAAGAGGCGAAGGATTGCGAGTGCTGTCACCGTTTTTCCGGATCCAGATTCCCCGACCAGGGCATGCGTTTCTCCTTCCTCAAGGTGCAGGCAGATGTTGTTGAGAACGGATTCCTGCGCCGCCTCGTGGGCATGCGCGAGGAAGGTAAGGGAAAAGTTGTCGATGGTCAGCAAAGGGGCCATGAACATATCGCAGACAGAGGATGAGATTTGTTACTCTACCCCAGCGACAACGCGACGGCAACATGAAGATGGTCCAGGTCTGTGAGACTGCTTCTCAATAATGTTGTGATAAAGATCTTGAAAAGATAGACAGAGTGACTATAAATTAACCGATTGTATCTCAATACATTGGCTCCTTGACCGGCCCCTGACCCGAAACCGGGCACTCTGTTCGCTTTGCCTTGCTCCTCTTTTATCTACCCGCGCTGATAGCATGTCGTTACGGTTTTTGTCGTTCTCTTCATTCAGAGATTATTTTCTCTATGCCCTGACCCTTGCTGGTGTGGGCTGGCTGATTCTACGAGGAGGCGAGCAGTTAGGGTACAACTGGCATTGGCGACAGGTCCCCCGCTCTCTGTTTTCCTATACCGATGGTCAGTTTATCTCCGGTCCCTTGTTACAGGGATTGATGGTGACCCTTGAGATTACCGCTGTCAGCCTGGTGTGTGCCGCGTGCATCGGGTTGGTGACCGCCTTACTCCGTCTCTCCAATTCCGTGGTCGGTCGGTGGTTGGCCAGGGTGTACCTGGAGGTCGTTCGCAATACCCCCCTTCTGGTACAGATTTTTTTTCTGTATTTCGTCATGGCCCCAATTTTTGACATCGGCAGAACAGCCACGGCAATTCTGGCTTTGAGTTTGTTTGAAGGGGCATATGCTTCGGAAATCTTCCGAGCCGGGATTTTATCCATGCACCGGGGACAATGGGAAGCCTCCCACAGCCTGGGCTTGAGCCGCTATCAGGCCTATCGTTATATCATTTTGCCCCAGGCTGTACGTCGTACTCTGCCGCCTCTGACCAGTCAGGCTGTGTCACTGATCAAGGATTCCGCCTTGGTCAGCACCATTGCCGTCTATGATCTCACTATGGCGGGACGGGTCATTATTGCCGAAACTTTTCTAACCTTTGAACTCTGGTTTACGGTGGCGGCTATCTATCTGCTGCTGACCTTGACTTTATCGGCCTTGGCCAATGCCTTGGAGCGACGATTTCGCAGGATTGTCTGAATGGAAAAGAACACATCTGTTGCAACAGGCCATGACGAATTTATTATCATCGCTGAACATCTGGTCAAGGTTTTCCCTGGCTCTGTGCCGGCCTTGAACGATTTTTCGGTGCATGTCAAGAGGGGAGAGGTCCTGGTGGTGGTCGGACCGTCGGGGTCGGGTAAATCAACCTTTCTCCGCTGCCTCAATGGTCTGGAAACCATTGACTCCGGACGTATTGTTATCGACTCGATTCTCCTTGATGCCAACGAGAAAAATCGTCTGGCCATCCGACGCGAGGTGGGCATGGTCTTTCAGTCTTTCAATCTTTTCCCCCATCTCTCGGTTCTGGAGAACATCAATCTGGCTCAGTGTCTGGTGCGTGGCAAAAATAAAAAAGAGGCGACCCGGGCTACCGAAGAACTGCTCGATAAAGTTGGCCTGTCCGATAAGATCCGTGGTTACCCGGATGAACTCTCCGGCGGCCAGCAGCAAAGGGTCGCTATTGCTCGAGCCTTGGCATTGCGCCCCAAGGTCATGTTGTTCGACGAGGCGACCAGTGCCTTGGATCCGGAGATGATCGGGGAGGTCCTTGACGTTATGCGTACCTTGGCGGAAGAGGGCATGACCATGGTCGTGGTTACCCATGAGATGGGGTTCGCGCGGGAAGTAAGTGATCGAGTGGTGTTTATGGAGGCCGGCCGCATCGTTGAAGCCGGAGAGACACGGCAGTTTTTTCTCCATCCCACCCAGGAGCGGACCCGGAATTTTCTCCGTCAGATTCTGTAGCAGGTCGGAACCATGGTAAGGTTTTTCCGTGGGGTTCCTGTGGACCCCCAGTAACTGTTGAGCGGGTTAAGTATCTGTGCAACACGCTCTATAAAAATCAAAATGAGGAGGTGGATATGAAACGACTGGTCCTTGCGGTACTGCCAATCGCTGCATTGGTGTTGCTGATGACGGCGGTATCAGGTACTACCGCGGAACTGCAGCGCAAACTGGCCGCTGAAAGTACCATTGAACAGATCGTCAAACGCGGTGTTATCAGGGTCGGTATGGATGTGTTCGTACCCTATGCAATGAAGGACAAGAAGGGCGAATTGATTGGTTTTGAGATCGATGTGGCCAGAAAATTAGCCGAGGACATGGGCATCAGAGTGGAGTTCGTCCCCACCAAGTGGTCAGGAATCATTCCGTCACTGATTGCCGGCAGGTTCGATGTTATCATCGGTGGTATGACCCTGACCACCGAACGGAACATGAAGATCAATTTTACCAATCCATATTATTACACCAGTCAGGGGTTGCTTGCTAACCGCAAGATGAGCGAGGGTTTTGCCATCGATGATTTCAACCGTCCCGAGATCACCCTGGCAGCTCGATTGGGCTCAACCGCCGCCGTAACTGCCAAAAACCGGTTTCCCCTGGCAACGTTGCGGCTTTTTGATGATGAGCCCGCCGCAGTCCAGGAAGTCCGCAATGGCCGGGTGCACGCCATGGTGGCCGGACAGCCGTTGCCCGCCCATAGCGCCGAACTTGCCCCGGAAACTCTGGTCGCCTATCCCGATCAACTGATGAAGGAACCGATTTGTTTCGGCTTACGCAAGGGAGATGTCGATACATTGAATTTTTTTAATAATTGGATCGAAGTCACCAAAAATCGGGGCTGGTTTGAAGAACGCTACAATTACTGGTTCGGTTCGCTCCAGTGGCAGACTTTGGTGCAGTGATCCTGCCGACATTATCTCTATTGGTTGACCGTGTTGACAACTCGCCGTTCTTTTAATTCGCTTGATGCAATTCTACTGACCCTGCTGTTGGGCACAGCAGGGTTTGTTGTCTACCGGATCACCTATCATCTCGACTATTCGTGGAACTGGTCGATTATTCCCCAGTTTCTTTTTCGCTATGATCAGGAAGAGGGGCGGTGGGTATCCAATTATCTCATTCATGGTCTGCTGACAACGATCCGTTTAAGCGTGTGGAGCAGTATCCTTGCGCTGGGACTTGGTCTGTATATGGCCCTGGCCCGTACCGGGCGAAGTTTGTACTGGCAGATGATAGCGCGGACATATATCGAGTTGATGCGCAATCTGCCGCCACTGGTTATCATTTTTCTGTTTTATTTTTTTCTCGCCAACCAGCTCATTCCGCTCCTTGAGCTTGACATCCTAGCCGGAGAAGCCGGGTCTTTCTGGCACGGTGTGGTTCGATTCTGTTTTGGGCCGCCGGAGCAACTTTCTGTTTTTCTTTCCGCGGTGATTACCCTGGCAGTTTTTGAAAGCGCCTATGTGGCTGAGATCCTCCGGTCCGGTATTGAATCCATAGGCCGTTCCCAGTGGGACGCTGCTCAGGCCCTTGGGTTGACCCGTGGTCAGATTTTGCGTCGAGTTATTCTGCCTCAGGCGTTTCGTCGAGTGTTGCCCCCGTTGGCCGGCCAAATGATTTCCCTTATCAAGGACTCTTCCATTGTTTCGGTCATCTCCATTCAAGAACTGACCTACCAGGGGACGCAACTGATGGCTTCAACCTATCTGACCATCGAGGTGTGGCTGACCATTGCTGCTATGTATTTTCTGCTGACTTTTCCCTGTTCGCTGGCTGTCGACCGGATGGATAAGTTGTTCAATCGTGCCCAATCACGAGGTATGTAGCTGGGTGAATGACGTAGATGTTCATTGGTTGCAAGTAAAAGATGTATAACCTCGAATTGGCATGTAACCAATCACGGGGGTGTATTTATTTAAAGTACCACGCTCCTGTATTGTATTTCCAGGTTTGTCCGGGCGTGGCTCCCCGCCTGCTATAGCCCCTTATACGGGCAGTCGCCATCGTGCAAAGAAGGAATAGCTGTGATCGCTTGTGCTGGAACCCGTCATGGCCGGTACACATGCAGGGTGGAGAAAAAAGCTACCGGCAATGGTTGCGGTTCCAGGTTCAAAGGGTTATTTTAGCATCATTATTAGTTGTTAATGTTACTGTTTCTGTATTGGACCTCTCATGAAGAGTCGATCTGTAGCCCGCAGTTTTATCTGTTGTGTCCTGATTATTGCTCAGTTTTTTTTGCTGCCGCTGTCCGCTTTAGCGTTGAGTATCGGCGAAGAGCGTAAGATCGGGGAGCGATTGCTGTATTCGGTGCGCAGAGAATTGCCCATTCTCGATGACCCGGATATCAGTCAATATATCAATACCCTGGGGCGTGCAGTCCTCGAGGCTGCGGGGCCACAGTACTTTGATTATAGTTTTTTCATTGTCCATAACGATCAATTCAACGCTTTTGCCGCTCCTGGGGGGCTGGTGTTTTTTTATACCGGTTTGATCGAGACCATGCGGTCAGAGGACGAGCTGGTCAGTGTTCTTGCCCATGAGATCGGTCATGTGGACAGTCGGCATATTGCAAAGCGACTGGAAAAAGGAGGGAAGGTGGGCGCTGCCTCCCTGGTTCTTGCCATTGCCGGCTTGGCCATCGGAGTTCCCGGGCTTTCCCAGGGGCTGCTGGCCGGATCACTCGCCGCCGGGCAGGCTATCAACCTGCAGTATAGTCGCACAGACGAGGAGGAGGCGGACCGGTTGGCTTTTGAATGGATGCGGCGGATGCGGCGTGATCCAGTGGCCATGGAAGATATGCTCAGAACCATGCGCCGTATCACCCGCTACCGGGTAGGTGCGGACACGCCCCAGTATCTTCTCACCCATCCCAATCCGGAGGCCCGCTTGAGCTATGTGCAATCGCTGCTTGAGTTAGATGAAAAAAGGCACCAGGAAGGGTACTATCTGCAGACGGATAACTTTGCCTTTCTTGGCTTTAAATACCGGGTATTAGTGCAGGCCATGGATCATGTC
>SKJK01000123.1 GCA_007121995.1 Desulfobulbaceae bacterium | reverse complement strand
GCCGAATTGTTTAATTTTTCATTGTGGCTATTGTTGTATTCGGGTTCAATAAATATTGAAGGTGGCTGGCCTTTTTTGGTTAAACCGAAAGGTGTTTTTGAAGTGATGCGTTCAATCTAGTAATTTGAATACATGTCTTCCAATTCTGTTGGAAGAGCCGAAAGGCATTTTAGAGGTAGGATGTTTAGACTAGTACTAAATGTTTTTTTCCTGAGAAGTATGGCCAGCTGCCTTCACTCCCACTCCTAATTCGATTCCTACTCTTAGTCCGATACGGTAGTTCGCAGGCCGATCAGCGGTGACCTGAGCTACCCCTTTAAAAGGGGGGGAGTCCTTTTTTTCCGATTTACCTGTTGTCAACATCACTGTGACGGATCAGCAGGGACCTTGGATCGGTCGAGAACTTGCCCCAGCCCGTCTTCTGTCATTTGAAAGATAACAATCTCCCCAGAGGATGGGAAGACGCCCGTCAAGGCTGTGATGTTGACTTGGTGGGTCACCAGTATCAGCGGGCCCTGTCCCTGAAAAGCAGAGATAAAGGCCCGAATCTTATCAGTCTGTTGTGGACCGCTGGCTCGATTGTTAAAAAAAGAATTGAGGATTGTCAGCTCTGCAACAGGGCCAAGTTCTAACAGGCGGGCGGTTTCCAGACAGCGGCACCACTGGCTGGAGTATATGGATGCCTCTCTTATTTCGTGGGCGCGAAAAAGCTCGCCGATATGCTGTGATTGGATGCGACCTCTCTGGGAAAGGTTTCGCTGAGTCAGGCAATCGCCAAGCAGAAATCCGGGCGGGTCTCCTGTTCCCGGGGCGAAGGCGTGGCGGATGAGGGCTACGGCTGTGCCCCTTTTTAGTGCCTGCCAGGCTTCTTGAGATGCTTGAGATTCAGAAGGAGTCCCTGCGCCGATTGCAACCAGTATCAGTAAGGACACAATACAAAACCTGCCGGCAAAGGTGAATTTCTTGTGTATCATCGTTGTCCAGTATCCCGAATTATCGATATTGAGCCATAAGTACAATATTATTCAATAATTATATCTCATTGGCACTACCGATGGATATTCGCGTGGTACAGTGATACTAATGTGTCCTGGTCAACATCATTGTTCATTTCATCTTGGCCGTCATTTACACGCAATAGTTTATTGAGGCAATGCCCGAGGCCAAGGACGAGTAGTAGATTCCATCCGTTGAATCGGGCCTGAGTAAACTCAATCGAAAATTTCTTGGAAAAAAAGCTCCATTGCGGTGAATGCTCTCCGGGCCACTTCCGGATGATATTCTGCTCTTCCGGGCATGGACGCATAAGGATCGGTAAATGAATGCACAGCTCCGCCATAATGGACCAATTGCCAGTCTACTCCACCATTTCGCATCTCCCTGATGAACGTCTGAACCTGTTCATCAGGGACCAAGGGATCGTCCGCGCCATGCAACACCAGAACTTTAGCTTTAATGTTTTTTGCATCAGCGGTATCCGGAGTGTCCAGGTTGCCATGAAAGGAGACCACGCCCACCAGTTCTGAACCGCTGCGAGCCAGTTCCAGAACTACGCCTCCGCCGAAGCAAAATCCAATTGCCGAAATCATGGAGGGGTCCAGAGGCACTTCGCTGGACTGCTCTTTAAAAGCTGCAAGGGCGACATTGACCCTTTTGCGCATCATTTCCCTGTTCTCACGGACCTGGCCGGCGGCGACTGCTGCTTCACTGCTGTCCTGTGGGCGAATGTCACGACCATACATGTCGATCATGAACACTACATAGTTGTCTCCAGCGACACGGGCAGCCTTTTCCAGGGATTGCTCCGTCGGTCCCATCCAATTGGGCACCATAAGCACCCCTGGGCGAATTCTGTCGGAAGTGTTGTCGTAAATCATGACCCCTTCAAAAACTTTATCGTCAATATTGTAGATGACAGTTTTGGTTACTGTTCCGGCCAAAGCCGGAAAACCAGAAATCAAAATGAATACAATGGCACATAGCAAAGTTTTCATACCAGCCTCCATATTTATGACAGAGTTTACGCTGCGTTTTTCAGCAGCAGTGCGATTTTTGACCACGCCGTCACCTGGTATCACTGTTTGAAGGGGCGTGCGGAGCGGTATTGTAAAACACGTCCTTAAAGAATATGAGAGTCGTTTATGGAAGGCCGGCAGCCAAATCAAAGCCAAAGCGTTAAAAGGGGCAAGGGATGATTACCGGTGAATGTCAGCGTGTCAAAGCTTTGTTGGCCAAAGAACGTCCATTTTCTGTCAATGCCAGATGACCATTCTCCCGCACCACCAGGGCCCCTGCTTCCGCCCGGCGGACCACCTGGCCGGCAAAATCCTTTTTCCAGCGCAAATGCTCCTGTAAATGAGTGACCCGGTTCTCCCTGGCCGCTTCCGGTTTGCCCTCATGGTTGAGCAAATGAATGGCCAGCGCTGTCTGGGCAAACTCCCAGCGCTGCCGCCGCCGCCGCCAGAACAAGGCCAACAGTCCGCGGTGCGGAGCCAGCAGAAAGCTGACCATAAAAATCAACCCCACCATGACGGCCATTGATCCGGCTATATTGGCATCAAGCCAGCGGGCCATCCAGTAGCCGCCCACGGCTCCTGTTGCTGCTAATAGTCCGCTCAGCCCCAGCATATGGGAAAGTCGGTCGGTCAACAGGTACGCCGCCGCCGGCGGCCCGATCATCAGCGCCACCACCAGAATAGAGCCGACCGCCTCGAAAGCGGCCACAGCCGTTACCGAGACCATTGTCATCAGCCCATAATGGATCAGTATTGACGAAAAGCCTAGCGTTGCCGCCAACCCTGCATCAAAAGTTGCCAGCTTCAGTTCCTTGTAAAAGAGACCTATAAGCAGTCCATTGAGCAGTAGCACCACGCTCATCAACCAGAGCGCACGAGGCAAATCCAGCCCCCATCCCTGCCAACGATCAAAGGCAGCAAAAGCCAGCTCTCCCATCAGCACTGCATCCACATCCAGATGGACATTGCCGGCGTAGCGGGAAATCAAAATAACGGCCACGCTAAACAGGGCTGGGAAAACAAGGCCAATAGCCGCATCCTGCTTCACCAGACGGGTATTGACCAGCATCTCCACCAGGCTGACGGTAATAACCCCCATCACGGCCGCCCCCACGATCAGCAGGGGCGATTCCAGCGAGCCGGCAATAAAGAAAGCGATAACAATACCCAGCAGCACCGTATGGCTGATGGCGTCGCTCATCATAGCCACCTGTCGCAGCACTAAAAATACGCCAGGTAAAGCGCAGGCAACGGCTGTTATGATTCCGATCAGTTGAATCTCAATCTGTATTTGAGTCATGGCTCGATCATTTCCAATAACCTGAAAAGTGCCAACATCCTCTTCACGCTTTCCGTTTCACGTTTTGCGTATCCCGTCATCCATTGTCAACCGCTTTGCCTCCGAATAGCCATTCGGCGTCAAGGCCCAATGGGTCTGGTTAACACGCCGCACCCAGCCCAACTCTTCCAGGATAGTTAAGGTCCAGCGAACGCCACCGCCGCCGGTTGTGGTGCGTATGGTTTCGATGTGATGAGGATAATAATGGTCGGTGTGCTGGTTGGCCAAGGCGTACAAATTTCGCAAGACCGGCTTGAGGCGCAGTCGCCGTCGGTTGCGCAGCCGTCGCACCCAGGTCCAAATCAGTCCCCGATTGGGGGCCAGCAGCAGCGAGACCAGGACAATGGCGCTGATGCACAAGACCACCACCGGTCCGGTTGAAAGGCCATGCCCCAGGCTGCTGATCAAGGCCCCGGCTACCCCTGAAATAGCCCCAAAAACGGCAGCTAACAAGACCATAATGCTCAAGCGATCGGTCCATTGACGGGCGGCTGCAGCCGGGGCCACCAGCATGGCGCTCATTAAGATCACGCCCACCGCCTGGAGGCCGATGACAATGGCGATCACAAATAAGCTCATCAGGAGTACATCGAGCACCTGCATGGGAAACCCCAGACTGGAGCCAAAATTGCGGTCAAAACTGAGTAGCTTGAATTCCTTCCAGAGCAGGACCATAATGACCAGCGCCAGACCTCCCACAATTGCCATCGTCACCACGTCCCGCTCCAGAAGGGTAGCCGCCTGGCCAAACAGGAAAGTATTAAGACCGGCCTGGCGGGCGTCGGGGCTGCGCTGTAAAAAGGTGAGCAGCATCAGTCCCAGGCCAAAAAAGACGGACAGAATCAGTCCCAGGGCACTGTCTTCTTTGATGCGTGTGTAGCGGACAATGTTGATCAGGAAGAGGGTGCCCAGCCAACCAGCCAGGGCTGCACCCACAATCAGGACCAGCGGCGCTTTGCTGCCGGTCAGCATAAAAGCTATCACCACCCCTGGCAGGGCAGCGTGGGACATGGCATCCCCCAGCAAACTCTGGCGGCGTAAAACGGCGAAGGTACCCAGTGCCCCGCTGACCAGCCCCAGCGTAGCCGCACCCAGGGCGACGGTGCGAATGGTGTAGTCGAATAACAGGTTGTTGAGTAGTTCAATCATTATTTATCGTATTGTGTGAAACGTGAAGGCTTGGTCTGACTCCCATCACGTTTTATCGCCGTCGTCTCCCGATCGTGTCAGAAAACCAACCCGCCCCCCATAGGCCAGGCGCAGGTTGTCATCGGTAAAAACCTCGGCTACCGGACCGCTGGCAATGCGGTGCACGTTGATCAGCGTCACCCAGTCAAAATATTCGGGCACGGTTTGCAAGTCGTGGTGGACGGCCACTACGGTTTTGCCCTGTGCCCGTAACTCTTTGAGCAGACCGACAATGGTTCGCTCGGTGGTGGCGTCAACGCCTTGGAACGGCTCATCCATAAAATAAACCTGGGCATCTTGTACCAGAGCGCGGGCCAGGAAGGTGCGTTGCTGCTGTCCGCCGGAGAGTTGGCTGATCTGGCGGTTGGCAAGGTGGGACATGTCCACTTTGTTCAATGCTTCCAAAGCATACGTTCGCTCTGTGAGGCCGGGGCGGCGCAGCCAGCCCAGGCTGCCGTAGCGACCCATCATAACTACATCCAGGACGCTGGTGGGAAAGTCCCAGTCGACGCTGCCTCGCTGGGGAACGTAGGCAACGAGATGGCGCTGCTCACGGTAGGGTCGTCCGTAGATCCTTACCGTCCCGGCAGCCGGTGTGAGCAAACCAAGTATCGATTTGATCAGCGTTGTCTTGCCGGCTCCGTTTGGCCCCACAATGGCCATCAGAATCCCCTCGGGTACGTGCAGGTCAATATCCCACAACACCGGCTTTTCTTCGTAGGCCAAGGTCAAGTCTTCGACTTCGATGGCGTAAGTGTACGTCATAGCAACTCAAGATTTGGAAGGAGAACCGAGGACGACAAAGCCCCTTCGTCTTCGGTTGTCCGACCTGCATTAATATTTATTCTCCCAACAGCGCATTCACAATCGTATCGATATTATGTCGCACCATACCTATGTAGGTTCCTTCCGGGGTGCCGGGGCGGCCCATGGCGTCAGAAAACAGTTGGCCGCCAATTTCGACCTGGAAGCCACGACTGGCTACGGCCGCTTGCAGCGCTTCCACATTACGCACTGGTAAGGATGATTCGATAAAGATAGCGCGAATCTGATTCTCTGCAATAAAATTAGATAATTGCTGCACATCGGCTGTGCCTGCTTCCGCTTCGGTACTGATTCCTTGCAGGCCGTGTACTTCAAAGCCATAAGCCTGGCCAAAGTAACGAAAAGCATCATGGGCGGTGATCAAAACACGCTGTTCAGCAGGGAGCCGATGAGTCTGGGCCAGGACATAGGCATGAAGATCGGTCAATTCGGCCAAATAAGCCTCAGCATTGGTCTGGTAAACAACGGTTCGGTCAGGATCAATCTCAATCAGCTTGTCGCGCACCGTTTCCACAACCTGCATCCACAACTGCACATCAAACCAGATGTGGGGGTCGAGTTCTTCGTCTCTCTCCTCTCCTTCCAGCAGTTGGATACGGGCGACCGTTTCACCGACGGCAATGACCGGTTTTTGCTGGCCCAACTGCCGTAAAACCCGGTTCAGGCGGGCTTCCAGGTCAAGACCGTTGTAAAAAATAATGTCAGCTTCGCTCAGGCGAGACACATCGCTTTCACTGGCTACATAGAGGTGGGGATCGGAGCCAGGCCCCATCAGGCTATTCACGACTACATGCTCGCCGCCGATATTTTCAACGGCATCGGCAATTTGAGCCGTGGTGGTAACCACGCGAACAGAACGTTGGCTAAAATCAGCCTTTTCCAACCTGCCGTTCCCCTCAGAACAGGCTGTAATTGCGAGTGTGAAAATGAGTAATAAACTTGTTATTAAATACTGCATCAGAAATATCTCCTTCGAAGTGATGAGCCATCGCTTTACAAGCTTCTCCTGACTTTTTCCAGTATTTGTGACGGCTGGTCTTACATGTTGTGATATGCCATTCT
>SKJK01000118.1 GCA_007121995.1 Desulfobulbaceae bacterium | reverse complement strand
CCAGCCATTCCGACAGTTTTCTGGTGGTGCCGTTGTCCTGGGCGGTCACCTGCATCATACCGACCGGATTTTCGCCCACCGCCACTTCGAAAAAACCAACGATCTCTTCAACCGCATCGAAAAAGGTGAAAGTTACGGAAGGATCGAAGCCTTGTTCCCTGTCCTGGTTCTTGCCAATGACAACGGAAGGAGCAGCATTCAAAATAAAAGCTACTTCAGATTGATAGATTGTTCCCATGCTGTAGTGCAACTCGCAACCAAGGAGATGCTCACCGCTTGGAACCGTGTGGAACGAAATCCTTCTCTCGATGGCAAGAGTTGACCCAGTGAAGGATTCCTGGAGGATGACATGGCCATTGAGCGTCAATGTAAGCATACCTCCTGGTGGGGTTTGGAGTTCTTCCCCTGCCTCGAGAGCGCTTTGCTCCCCGGCAAAGATGATTCTGGCAACCACCCCGGATTTCTTTTCCATGAGTTCCAACCGCAAAGGGGACGCCTCTTCTGCGCTTTCGCCGGCCTTGTCCGGCAAGACCTGGATAAATCCTCCTTCATAGATCGATCCTATTGTCGATTTTGCAGCAGGAGTAAGTAGCAGGAGAACTAATCCGGCCCACCATGCGGTCCGTGTGAATAGTTTCATAGAGCACCTTTCTTTGATCAGTGGAATACATGTCAGAAAGAGTGCTGATCACCTGAGAAAAAAATTGTGAGAGCCGTTATTCTGACCAATCCCGGATAGAGTGTAAAAACATTTTCTAGTTTGAGGATAGGGGGGTAAAAATTTATGGTCAAGGGAAAACAGAAAGAGAATAAATCGATATTTCAGGCAGATGTGTTGAAATGGATTGTGCGACAAAGCTTTTGAAGCTTTTGAGGGAGGGAATTTTTTTGATGAAAAGAAACGCAGGAGTTATTTTTCGAACAGGCTGCTCCTGGTCCACAGCTATGGCATCAGCATGCCGTGTGGTTTGTTGTCCATAGTCAGCCTACCGGGATTTTCCGGATGTGGAAAGGTGAGGGAGTGTCCAGCAGAAACAAGATATGTTTATGTGCAATAGAGGCGCTGGCGAAGATATTCACATGTATGCGGCGCCACCGCTATGCTCTGGTCAATTCATTTTTTGCGAAGCAAAAGATAGGCAGCACCATCTTCTTTCATCCGACCTGCGGCACGGCCGGCCTGGTCGCCGGCACCCCAGAAAAGATCGACGCGGGCGGGACCCTTGAGAGCCGATCCGGTATCCTGCACAGTGACAAATCGTTGCAGGGGTTGCCAGCCATGGTCTTGGCCAGAGGTGAGCAGCGGTTGCCTGCTGGCAAGGAAGATCAGGGAACCAGGGGGATAATACCGGTGGTCAGCAGCGATGGAACGGCCGGCGGTCAGCGGTCTTCCCAGGCTGCCGATGACCGGACCGGCCTCGGCCCAATGAAAAAAGATAAACGATTGGTTCCAGTGCAGAATCAGGTCAAGCTCCTCGGGGTGTTGATCCAGATAGTGCCGGATGGAATCCATGGTGACATCGGCCAGTTGCATCCGCCCGGTATCCACCAGGTACTTGCCGATACTGCGGTACGGTCGCCCATTGCTGCGCGCATATTGCACCCGGCGCAGGGAACCGTCCGGGAGCACAATCACCCCTGAGCCCTGCACATGGAGGACAAAGGCATCAAAACGGTCCTTGAGCCAGACCAGCTCGGAACCCCGTAGCAGGTTGCCGCGCTCGATTTCCTCCCTGGTCCAGAAAGGAACAAAGCGTCCTTTTTCAAGCCGGCCGATATCCATGCCGGCGCCCTCCACGGGCCGCACAACCAGACTTTCAGGAACCCCGTACAGCGGGTACAGATACGGAGGCCGCCGCTGGAGACTGCCATGAAAATAGGGATGATAGTACCCGGTGACCAGCAGGGAACGGGATGCCCCGCTGTCAATACGCACAACCGTGTACTGCTGTCGGATCAAACGGTTTAATTCAGCTGAGCTGGGTCTTTGAGCGATCAACCGCCGAAAAGACTCGGCGGTATCAATGAGGCGCTCCACGGTGATTGACTCCCCGGCCACGGTATAGCGGGTCGTGCCGGGACGATTGCGGAGATGGGCAAGACTGACGGCCAGGGCTTGATCCAGATCCTGGTAGTCGAGATCATCCTCAAATATCAATGTCGATGCGGCAGTCGCAGCCGGCAGCGGCAAAAACGACAAGGCCAGGAACACAATCAGCAGACCCACTTGGCAGCGGACGTGATCCCGCAACCAGAGGATGGCGGAGACGGGATTTTTTGCCGGTGGTCGGAAAGAAGGGGGCGGTGGAGCCGTAAAGGGACATTGTTGCATAAGCAGGAACAGGGTCAGTGCACAATTGTAACCGTCTCCCAGTGTACCCTATGCCCGAAGGGTCTGACCACCGTGGAAAGATCCACCATTTGTCCGGCCACCTGGGTATCCTCAGAGAAAGCGCTGGTGAACAGGTGCAAAGCACCCAGCCTCATTTCAAGAAAAGTGTTGGAAAAACCGGGAAAGAAACATTTCCAGGTCCTGCGGGGCCAACCGGTTGATGCCGGCGGCGCCGGCCCGGCCGCCACCGGTGGAAAACTGTCGACATAAAGCGTCGGCCCCTTGACGGGTGGCCAGCGGCGCTCGCACACTGACCAGCCAACTGCTATCCTGATTGGCGGTTAAGACAGCATGCGCCATCTCAGGACGGTCCCGGGCAATCTGATTGGAAAAGACCCCCACCACCCGCCTGGCCCAGTCTGCTTCGGGAAGCTGAAACACCCGGCCTGTCGGACCGATCCGCATGGGCCGCAAATCAGCCACCCGTTCCATATCATCATGATAACCTCGGCGAATTTTTTGCAGCAAAGTGGAGTCACGATGAAAAACCAGCGGATCGGCAAAACGGAGAGCTTCGGCAAACAGGTCGGCTGGGTCGACTAACAGGTCGCTCAGGGAAGAGCCGTAGCCATTGTAATTGAGAAGCAGGCCGACCTCATGGAGACTGCGGATCGTGGCGGCGTCCAGACCCTTTCTCTCGGCAAGGGTCAAGGCGACTTCGTCGAGATTATCACCGAAAGCCCCGGCGATGGCCCAGGAGCTGTACTGCCCGGCCAACATCCGATCAACGAGCAGGGCGGTACAGACGTCGGAAGAAGGGTCAATGTGGGCGTCGAGCCGGGGTGAGACGGGCAGAACACCACTGAAGTGGTGGTCGATGTACAGGATACGGTTGCCGGCCGCCAGCAGACGCTCCAAATCTTCCCGGTTCCGATCCAGGGAAATATCGAGCACGGTGATTTCACCGTCTACCACCTCGGTCAGGCGGCCCAGCAAACGAACGTCACGTTTGACACCGGTAATCAGCCGGGCATTGGCACGGGGAATGTGCAGGCGCAGTTGCACCAGAGCGCAAATGCCATCCGCATCACCATTGAAGACATCGATGCTGTACATGTCGGGTAATAATCCGCTGGCAGGCAGAAGAATCTGATCAATACCCGGGGAGGCCGATTCCCAGTGGTGAACCGATATGGGCCAGATGAAAAGTCAGCATCACCGTCTGATCACCGGGTGTGCTCTCCGAAGAAAATTCAACCGACCAGCACCCCGGCTGATACCGCAGGCTGAATCTCTCTTCCAAGGTCTCGCTGGCTTCAATGGCACGCTCAATGCTGTATCCCACAGCAAGGTGATACGGCAGATTATACCAGGTCCGAGCGGTGATGGAGTTGGTATCATTGCGTGAGTTATACCGATAATCAAGCAAGTAGTGATCACCCCGATTACTGTTGAACTCGCCTTCCACTGCATGGAAATAGGCGCCGTCCCCATACATGTCGATATTGGTTCTGTACCGCAGTCGCATGGCCTGCAGAGGATAGAGGCCAGTGTCAAAACTCAGATCGGTAAACGGCTCATCACTTTTCTCACTGCGCAGGTCATAGCCCTGCTGTACCCTGAGATAGGCGTACCGGCGCTCATACCAGCGACCGTTGCGTGAACCGGAGGCATCAAAAAAATTATTGATACCATAATTAATTATATTCTCTTCGCCCAAGGTATCGACACTGTCAAACCTGGGCAGGGTAACCTGATTGGGGATATCGGTATAGGTGTAGGACACGAAAGGCCTGAAGGTATGGTTCAAGCTGTTGATGGTCCCCAAGCCCAAGCCGAAATCGCGCTTCATGGTTGTGCCGACCTCACCTCCCAGGGTGTAGAGAAAACGATTTTCAGAATCGGTTTCCTGCCATGCTGTGGCACCATTATCCTGGATCAGGTACAGGGTATCCCGTACCCCACCCCTGAGGGTGGTCTCCAGGTAGGGTGTCAGCGGTACGGCGGTACTCACCCGAGGAAAGAGGTCAAAACGGTGGGCGCCGACCCCCTCTTCCCGCCAGAAATGAACATATTCAGTATCCCAGGAAAAATCAGTCCCCTGGAGAGCGGCAACCGGCATGAGGCCGGAATAGGACAGAGACGGTAGTTTCCAGATAGCTGAGGGTTGATCCGGAGTATAGGTCACATCGCTGACATCGTTGATCGCCAGGAACTCGCCTCGCAGGGAAGAACCGTTGTCCCAGGATCGGAGCACACTGAAGGTGTTGTCCCGGTACCTGTTGGTCCGGTCCCTGAATCCACGCCCAAAGGTCTCGATGTAGCGCTCCTGACTGACTGATATACCGGTCTTGCCGCTGTCAAATTCCCGCAGGTAATCCATGTCCGAGACGATATCGAGATCGAGACGGGTTATCCACTCCCCAAAATCCTGATCGACCTTACCCCGGAGCCAGTATCTGTCCTTATTGTCGTGGGTGAAGCGGCCGTCCCGGTAATAGTCGACCTCTGAAGGATCGGAGAGATCATCGTACAGATAATTGCCCATGAACATACCCTTGCTGTTTTCATCGGCAACATAGCGGAACTCAACACCGGTCATAAGGCCACGGTTGACCATGTAGCGTGGATACAGGGTCATATCCATGTTAGGGGAAATATTGACGAAAAAAGGAGCTTCAACGCCGCTTCCGTCACGGTCGGAGAAAAAAACGGAAGGAAAGAGAAAACCGGTCTGCCGCTGTCGTTTTGCCGGCAGAATCATATAGGGTGTATAAAGAATAGGAACATCCTTGACCCTGAAGGTGGCATGTTTGAGGAATGCGTAACCGCCGTCGGTGATTTTGGTATCGGTTGCCGCAAAACTCCAAGGTGGTGTTTGTCCTTCCTTCAATTTACAGGTAATGATCCATCCGTCTTCTATATGATAGGTCACCTCGCCGGTTTTCTCAATCACCCGTCCCTGCAGGTGCATATCCATGTGTTCTCTGATGATGGCAGCGTTTTCAAAGGTGCCTGTGGCATCATTGAGGTTGATACTGCCGGATTCGGCCCGTAGCCGATCAGGTCCAATGTCGATCAACACATTGCCGCGGGCCCTGACCTGTCCGAGATCGAGATCATAGGTCATCCAGTCAGCCTTGATGGTGGTCAGAACAGTGGTCTGGGTGTAGGTCTCCGCCTCGATCTCCTCCTCCGCAGGCTCTTCTTCGACATCCTCGCCGAGAAGATCATCCCAACGGGAAGGGCGTGCAGCGGCCCGTGTTCTGGTCACGATCTCTTTTTTCTCTAAAATGACATTACCTTCGGCAATGAGGCTGGGGGGGTCCTCGAATCTGGTCATTTTGTCTGCCGTTATTTCCCACTGCTCAGCATCGGCGGTAACTGCCGATAACGCCGCTGGGATATGGAAAAAACCGACAACAAGGAGAAAAACAAGTGCAACGATCGGGGAGGACAGGATACAATGCTTCACCTCGATCAGCTCCTCTGGAAGTTGAAGTGGGATAAAAAGGATTCCATCACCGAAGTCTCTGTGCACAATCGCGTTGCAACAGGCCGGCGAATTCAGATGGATCAAAAACAATAACGAAAACAATCACAAATGCCACTGCCGAATGTACGTGGCCACCGTTGCCGTGTCAAGGGAAAAGTCGTAGATTTGCCTTGCGTCGCCGGGGAAATTAGTTTAAGTAACGGACGTTCAATACCATGCCTAATAGCCTGTTTTTCCATGGCTTGCGGAAACACCATCTTTTTTCGGGACGTTTCGCGGCAGCATCAACCGATCGCGGTGGTGTATGAAATATATCTTCGGACCGGTGAATTCCCGGCGACTCGGCCGTTCCCTCGGCATTGACCTGTTTTCAAAAAAACTGTGCAATCTCAATTGCATTTATTGCGAAGCAGGGGCAAACGCAGCCCTCGTCAACAGGCGTGGACTCTATACACCGACCGACGAGATCATAGCCGAGATCAATGCCTTTTGCTCCGATCGCAGTCGTCTTGATTCCATTGATGTGTTCACCGTTACCGCCAAAGGTGAACCAACCCTGCACCTGGGACTGGGAGAAATACTCCTTCATCTTAAAAAAATAACCAGCAAGCCGCTTGCGATTCTGACCAACAGTACCACCT
>SKJK01000057.1 GCA_007121995.1 Desulfobulbaceae bacterium | reverse complement strand
GCGTTACATGATGTTCCCGAGTTGAACGGTTACTGGCAGGAGGACCGGCTGCAGCTCAAGGCAGACATCCACATCGGTTTCGCTGTCGCTCTGCGGCACGGCGGTTTGATTACACCCGCCATCCATAATGTCGGCACGCGGAATCTGAGCGAGCTGATGCAGGCCATGGCCGACCTTATCGACCGGACCCGGGCCGGCCGGTTGCGGGGTTCGGAGTTGACCGACTCCACGATCACCGTCACCAACCTTGGTGACCGAGGGGTCAAAACCGTCTTCGGTGTTATCTACCCGCCTCAGGTCGCCCTGGTCGGGTTGGGTCGGGTCAGTGAACGTCCATGGGCCGAAAACGGCATGCTGGGGATGCGCCGATGCCTGACCGCCACCCTGGCCGCTGACCACCGCGCCACCGACGGCCACCAGGGAGCACTGTTTCTCGACGCCCTCAATCGTTATCTGCAGCAACCGAAGGAACTATGAATGAGCAGTCCTTGCAGGCGATCATCTAAAAAAAAAAAAAAAATATTGCCCCGGAATGTGATCCTGCTGAACTGGATCCGAACGAGAATATCCGCGAGGCCCTGGATATTGATTCGTACAGCTTCCTCAAAGTGCTCGTTGGCCTCAACGAACAGACCGGAGTCGATATTCCTGAGGCGGACTACGGTAAACTCTCCACCCTGAAAGCGATAACAGACTATCTGATCACCCGGCTCGATTGAAGGTCTTGCAGCCCGGATAGTTTTCAGTGCGCTGAGCTTTTCTATGCGTATCATCGATACCCTTGCCAATGGTCCCCTCGCCTACGACCAAGCCTTGGTCCTGCAGACAGAACTGGCCGCGGCCATTGCCTCGGGCCGTGAAGAGGAAACGCTTCTTTTAGTTGAACACCCTGCCATCTACACCATCGGCCGTGGCGGTAAAACAACCAATTTTCTTGACCCGAGCCTGACCGCCGAACGCGTCAATCGGGGCGGTGACGTTACCTGGCACGGACCGGGACAAATGGTGGGCTACCCTCTTGTCAATCTGGCCGTCCGCGGTCGTGACCTGCATCGCTGGCTGCGTTTTCTCGAAGAAGTGCTCATTGCCACCCTTGCCCTTTTTGAAATCACGGCGCACCGACAGATGGGGGCCACCGGTGTCTGGACCGAACAGGGTAAGATCGCCTTTATTGGTATCGGAGTCCGCCATTGGGTGAGTATGCACGGTTTTGCTTTGAATATCTGTCCGGATCTACAGGCCTACCAACGCATCAACCCTTGCGGCATCCAAGACTGCCCGGTAACCTCAATGGCCAGAGTACTATCAGCGCCCCCATCGATGGACGATGTCGGAATGGAGTTGAAAAAAATGTTTGCACCGCTTATGAACAAAAGGCTGCCAAAATCACAAAAGGGGTAGTATGGTTTTTTTTAGTTAAATATTATACATTTAAAAACTAACAACCGCATCCTGACTTCAGGTACACAGGAAGAAATGGCACCACACACTGCTCCCAATACCTCGGGAAACAGGAACGAAGAAGTTCTCATCGTACACGTACCGCCACAAGATCCGCAGCCAGCTGCGAAAAGCCCGACCACCGAGGCAGAGACCGTGTGCCAACTGGCTGCTCGTCTTGCTGGTGAGGTCGATCCTGAACGCAGCAACCTGCATGTTAAACTGGACAGTTCCCTGGAGCGCGATCTCGGTTTTGACAGTCTGACCAAGGTGGAACTGCTGGCCCGAATAGAAAAGGCCTTAGGAGTTTCCCTGGGAGAAGAAGTACTCGCCACCGCTGAAACCCTGCGGGATCTGGTCCGGGCCGCTGGCCGGGGCACGGCACGGACCGAATTCTCACAGGAGCGCAGTCCAATCTCCCCTCCCCAATCATTCCATGCGCAGACAACCATTGCCGAGGATGCCCAAACCCTGGTCGAAGTGTTGCAAATACAGGCTTCCAGATCTCCAGATCAGGTACACCTGCTGCTGACCACCGGAGACAATGAACCGATCCCCCTTACCCATCGCCAACTGCTTGACCATGCCACAGCCGTGGCCGTCGGCCTGAGAAAACGGAATTTGCAGCCCGGAGCCAACATAGCCCTGATGCTGCCCACCGGACTTGATTATTTTTTCGGTTTTTTTGGTGTACTTCTCGCCGGTGCCGTCCCAGTCTCCCTGTATCCGCCGGTTCGTCCCTCCCAACTGGAAGACCATCTTCGCCGCCACCGTCACATTCTCAATAATTGCCAGGCCCAGGCACTGATCACCGTTGCAGAGGCCAAACCAGTGGCCAGACTGCTCAAAGCACAGGTGGCAACGCTTGACCAGGTTGTTACTGTCAGCGATCTCCAGGAATCGGAAGGCGACATCCTCCAGTCGTCGATTCTCCCTAAAGACACCGCTTTTCTTCAATACACCTCGGGCAGCACTGGTACCCCCAAGGGTGTCATTCTCAGCCATGTCAACCTGCTGACCAATATCAGGGCCATGGGCCGCGCCGTCAGCGTCGTCCCGGAGGATGTTTTTGTCAGCTGGCTGCCACTCTACCACGACATGGGATTAATTGGGGCCTGGCTGGGTAGTTTGTATCATGGCTGCCGGCTGGTCATCATGCCTCCCCTCTCCTTTCTGGCCCGGCCGGACCGGTGGCTCTGGACCATTCACCACCATCGCGGCACCCTGGCGGCTTCGCCCAATTTTGGCTACGAGCTCTGCCTCAATAGAATCGACAGCCAAAAACTGGCTGGTCTGGATCTCAGTTCCTGGCGGCTTGCTTTTAATGGTGCTGAACCGGTGAGCCCGGAAACCGTCACCCGCTTTACCGAGCGTTTTGCCGCTTATGGTTTGCGACCTGAAGCCATGGCACCTGTCTATGGTCTGGCGGAAAACACGGTTGGCCTGGCTTTTCCACCTCTTGGTCGAAAGGTACTGATCGACCGTATCCAGCGCCACCCCCTGATGAAAAACGGGACAGCCATCCCCGCCGGAGACGATGATCCCAATCCGCTGCGTTTTGTCGCCTGTGGCCGTCCACTGGCCGGCCATCATATCCGGGTCGTGGATGACAACACTCAAGAACTGCCTGAACGCCGGGTAGGCCGTCTGCAATTCCACGGGCCTTCCGCCACCAGCGGCTATTTTCGCAATCCCAGGCAAACGGCAGCCCTGTTCCATGGTGATTGGCTCGATACCGGTGACTTGGCCTATCTTGCGGATCAGGATCTCTATCTCACCAGCAGGGTTAAGGATATTATTATCAAAGGTGGCCGTAATATTACTCCCTATGAGTTGGAGGAGGCCATCGGTGCCATTTCAGGTATCCGTCAAGGATGTGTCGCCGTTTTCGGAACAACAGACGAAGCCATTGCCACAGAGAAACTTGTTGTTCTCGCCGAGAGCCGCAGTCAGGATCAAGAAAAACAGGCAGCCTTGAAGAAGCAGATCATCAACCGGGCTGTGGATATTCTAGGTATGCCACCGGATGAAGTCATTCTTGCCCGTCCGGGAACGGTTCTCAAAACATCCAGCGGCAAAATTCGCCGGGCTGCCAGCCGGGAACGCTATGAGCAAGGGAAGATTCATCACCCTCCCCGGGCTCTCTGGCTTCAGTTCGTACGCTTGACAGCGAGCGGCGCACTGCAACAGGTTAATCGATGGCTGCAACGGGCAATGACAATCTGTTATTCCGTTTACTCCTGGCTGGTGCTCGGGATTATCGCAGTGGCTTCAACACCACTTGTTTTTCTGCTGCCGGGGAGCGGTACTCGCCGACGGGCTGCTCGCGCCGCCGCCCGCCTGCTGGCCCGTCTCACCGGCACCAATATTGTGGTTCATGGCCTTGAAGAGGTGACCACCGAGGAACCATTGATTCTGGTTGCCAATCACCAGAGCTATATGGACAGTATTATCCTGATGGCAATCTTACCGGAACGATTCAATTTTGTTGCCAAGGCTGAATTGGCCGGTAATCCGGTGTTGCGACCAATATTGAATCGGCTTGGTGTTGTTTTTGTTGAACGCTTCGATAACAAACAGGCCATCGAGGATGCCCATCGTCTTAAAGAGTTAGCCGGTGAAGGACACTCTCTTTTCTTTTTTGCGGAGGGGACTTTTCAGCGCTTGTCCGGCCTGCTACCCTTCCGTATGGGTGCCTTTCTCATTGCAGCTGAAAACAATATGGCTGTTGTGCCGATCACTATCCGGGGGACAAGGAATAAATTGCGCGCCGAATCTCTTGTTCTGCGGCCAGGACCGGTTCACCTGTTCATCGGTTCGCCTCTACGAACCCGTGGTTCAGGCTGGAACGCAGCCCTGGCTCTGCGTGACGAGACCCGAAAACAGATCCTGCTGCATTGTGGTGAGCCCGACCTGGGAAGTAACGGATCGTGATTATGAAATCGCAGGGACATCGCCAGCCTGCCTTTGACCTGCACTGTTTCTATTCCTCCTGGCATAACTGTTCCCAGGGTTGCATGGAAACGGCTGCACAATCTGAAAACCGGAACCGTTCACCAGCAGGGAGATGAAAAGCGTGGAGGCAAGATCCTTACCTGGAAGCAGCGATGATGCCGGCACCTTAGTCGATGCAATAACATTACCTGACCTGTTTCGACAACGCTGCCGGAATACGCCGGACACTAGTGCCTACCGCCAATTTGACCGGCTCACAGGTACCTGGCGAAGCTATACCTGGCAAGAGATGGCAATTGAAGTGAGCCGTTGGCGCCATGGTCTACGTCGGGCTGGTATACAGCCGGGCGACCGGATTGCTCTGTGGATGGCCAACAGTGTCACCTGGGTCTGCTGCGAACAGGCGGCCCTGGCAGAAGGCTTGGTGGTGGTCCCTTTGTACGCCAGAGATAACCCGAAAAACCCGGCCTATATCCTCAATGACTGCTCCTGTCGTTTTCTGGTAGTGGATCGTGACGAACAATGGCAGCAATTGCGTAACTATGGTCAGGAATTCCCCTCCCTGAAACTGGTAGTCTGTCTCCAGGAAACCGGTTCGTCTGCCAAGCCGGACATTGTGCAACTCATGGCGCACTGGCTCCCCGATGAGCTGCCTGACAAACCAGCGCTCGAAGCGGGACCAGGTGCCCAGGCAAACGATCTGGCCACCATAGTCTATACCTCCGGTACGACCGGCCAGCCCAAAGGCGTCATGCTGTCCCACGCCAATATTCTCTCCAACTGTCGGGCAGTGCTCGATATTCACCCAGCCCGAACCGATGATATATTCCTTTCTTTTTTACCTCTGTCCCATTCTTTTGAACGAACGGTTGGCCACTATATTCCGATGATGGCAGGTTGCTGCATCGCATACTGCCGCTCAATCCAGGAACTTGCCGAGGACTTGCAAGTCATCAAACCGACTATTCTCATCTCTGTTCCCAGAATCTTTGAAAAAATATCAGCCCGTGTTCAGGAACAATTGCTTGACAAAGGCAAGCCGGCTCAACTGTTGTTCAGCGTTGCGGTCAAGGTCGGCACCCGCCGTTTCCTTGCTGATCGTGCCCAGAAACAACCACGAATAACAGACCGCCTCCTTTGGCCGGCACTTAAAAGGTTGGTGGCTGATAAAATTGTCCAGCGCTTCGGTGGTCGGCTCCGCCTGGCCGTTGCCGGCGGTGCTCCCCTGCAGGCAGAACTCTCCCGCCTGTTCATTGGTCTTGGTTTGCCTTTAGTACAGGGATACGGTCTTACTGAGGCGGCACCGGTGGTCAGCGCCAACCGTTTGCAAGACAATCGTCCTGAATCGGTGGGGCCACCGCTGCCCGGAGTGGAGGTCCGCTTGAACGAAGAAGGTGAGTTGCTAGTGAGAAGTCCAGGTGTCATGCTCGGCTACTGGAACAACGAGGAACAAACCCGGGAAGTACTGGACAGCACAGGGTGGTTGAAGACCGGTGATATTGCCAGTATCGAGAACGGATTCATCCATATCATCGGGCGAAGCAAGGAACTTCTGGTTACCTCAACCGGAGAAAAAATCGCCCCTGTTCCCCTGGAACTGGTCTTGGAACAGCATCCCCTGATCGATCAGGCTATGGTAGTGGGTGAAGGAAAACCTTATATCGCTGCCTTGCTGGTTCTCAATGCCAAAACATGGCAACTGCAGGCAGCACGTCTCGGCTTGGACCCAACGGATCCTTCCTCCCTGCAGAATGAAACGGCCAGGAATGCGGTGCGTAAGACAGTGTCCAGGCTGCTCATCGATTTTCCCACCTCTGCCCAGATTCGCGGCGTATCGCTCACCACCGAAGCCTGGACCATTGACAATGGCCTGCTCACCCCGACCATGAAGCTGATCCGCGACCGGATCGCATCCCGACATGCACTGGAGATCGAAGGCGTATATCAAGAGCGCCATTGGACAGGCAAAACCTGAACCTTGATAAAATCTGCATGGATACATCAAGCCGAACAGCACCTTGCAAAAAGACGTATAGTCCAACAGATGTGAAAAGAAGCAAAGAAGTCAGACGAACATTATCG
>SKJK01000040.1 GCA_007121995.1 Desulfobulbaceae bacterium | reverse complement strand
TGCGATCTCCCGGATTTTGGGTTGCATGGGCAACAGCCGCCAGGGACTGTCTTCTGATGTACGCGATTGTTTTTGCAAAGGTGCAATGCATCCTGAACCGGCTGGCTCGGACCGCCAATGAATATATACTTTGAATGTACGAAAAAACGGTAAAAACGTCAAGTTTTCGGAATAATAGTGGCCAAGGATTCGATTTTTGCCGGGATTCCATGGGTCACACCCTGCGAAGGAGGCATCGCAGGGTGACATGAGCTGCGAGGAGGAAAGGCGGTGGTCAGCCTGGCAGGTAAGAGGGAGCAGGAAGTGAGGCGTTATCTGGAAACCGGTCGGTTTCTTTTCCGGGGGGCGCTTTTTCCTTTCTGGGGCATTTTGGTGTGTTTCGGTTTAGCAGCCCGTTTGAAGTCGGAGACGAACAATTCTTCTTCGGGCCATTCAACCGGAATTTTATAGCGGATATATTCTTCAATATCTTCCAGGCTTAAGGCACCGACTTCATCGGCAAAGGAAATTGCCTTGCCCTTGGCACCGGCTCGGGCGGTTCGACCGATGCGGTGTACATAATCTTCCCGATCTTCGGGCAGATCGTAGTTTATCACATGGGTCACACCGTCGATATGCAGCCCCCGGGAAGCAACATCAGTGGCAATGAGAATCGGCAGACTGCCTTCCTTGAAAGCCTTCATGATCCGCAGACGTTTTTCCTGGGCAACATCGCCGGAAATGAGTCGACAGGGAAAACCGTTGGCGTTCATGCGCGCGTGCAGGTGTTCACCTTCCCGTTTGGTGTTGGTAAAGATAATAGTACGGGTCATGTTGTCACGACGGAGCAGCCCCAGCAACAAGGGGAATTTCTCCCGGCGGGAAACATGGTACAGCACTTGCTCAACCGCATCCGCTGTGATCTGGCCTCCGGAAACACTGATCTTTTCCGGTACATTCATGAATTCGTAGGCCAGCTCCATAACCCGGGGGTTCAGGGTAGCGGAGAACATCAGGTTCTGACGCTTGTCAAAGGGCGGCAGGCGGCGGAGGATAAAGCGCAGGTCCGCTATAAAGCCCATGTCAAACATTCGGTCGGCCTCGTCAATGACCAGCATCTCAACGGCACTGAGGCTGAAAACCTTTTGCTTGAGGTAATCGATCAGCCGGCCCGGGGTGGCGATGATGATATCAGCACCCTGGCGCAATCCCTCACGCTGTTTGGCGTAATCCACGCCGCCATAAACAGCCTGGATGGAAAAGCCACAATGCATTCCCAACAGCCTGGCGTCATTTTCGATCTGCACAACCAGTTCCCTGGTTGGGGCCAGAATCAAGGCGCGGGCATGATTGCCTTTCGGTGGGGTATTGGTTAACAACCGGTTGAAAAGAGTGATGAGAAAGGCCGCGGTCTTGCCGGTACCGGTCTGGCCTTGACCAGCCACGTCCTTGCCTTCTAGGGTGAGGGGAAGCGTCAGCTCCTGGATGGGGGTGCATTCGGTGAATTCAGCCTCGACAATGCCCTTCCGGAGGGGTTCCGGCAGAGCCAGCTGTTCAAATCGCATTCAGTCTCCTTGTAAAATTTTGTCTTCAGCTCTTTGTTATTTGGTGCAGACAATACACATTGCTCCATGATATAGCAATGGAAAGTTCCCTGATAATCAAGGCATTGATACCCGCTATACTCTTCTTTATGCGGGCAGTTACGTCTGTGCAAAGGTGGATGTCTGGGGGGCCACTGGCGTGCTGGTCAATCACCAATTGGGGTAACCGTACCGGTCTCTCTGATGAAAATAAGCATATCATATCGCTGAGGAACGACGGTGGGCACATAATTGCCCCGTTCATTTGCCGGATTGTAGACCACCCCAATGGCCCGGTGGCCCAGAGGTCTCAGAAACGCTTCCGTCGAAGCTTTGTCGTCCTCGTTAAAAACCAGATAGAATTTTTCCAGACCGATTGTATTGAGCTTGTCTTCAAGGCTTCCCGGCATGCCCGGGGGAACCTCCATGCGCATGGCCGAAGAGCCCCAGCTCGAACCAGCCATAACCTTGCCGGTATAGGTTGAGAACCCGATAATATACACGTTGTCGCGTCCGTACTCTTTTCTGCTGAGTTTACCGATGTTGACCCGACCCTGGTCCACCATCTGGGTTGCCCGGGCGTCACCGACGTGTGTATTGTGGGCCCAGACAACCCCTTTTGAGTTGTTGCCGTACCGCGCCAGGAGTCTGTTGACCGTGTCGTTCATATGATACACCCTGCTGTTCCATGCCTCTGGACCGCCTTGGGCAGCGAGCCTGAAGAATGCCTCCGCGTTCTGGACGACATAAGCGTTCTGCAGTGCGGCAAAATAGGCGTTATCATCTATGGAGGCCAGCTCCTTACGTTCAGATTCAAGGTATACGACAAGGTCCTGAAGTTCCTGCTGGCATGAGATTCTTCCCGCAGCCGCAGCCCGGGCATACACCCATTCGTTTCTGCCATAGGTGGTGAAGCATGCAGCTTTGTTGTTCAGGGTTGCAAAATGATCGCCGGCATGCTCCCGCAGATACATCAGCAGCAGATCCAATGACTCCCATTGCCCGTACACATCCATGCCGTAAAAACCGATTCTCTGCGCATAGGGAAGCCGGGTATTATGGGCTTGCAGCCATTCGAGAAATTCTTTGACCTCTCTGTTAGCCCACATCCATTGTGGCCATCTGGTCAATTGCTCCAGAAGAGTCGATACATCGTCCTTCTCTCCGGCAACACCGGACTTGACATAGGTATTCAGCCTGTGGATGGATGCCCAGTCCCCTTCAACGGCCACAAAAGATATGCCGCCTTGTTCTATCAGTTTTTTGGTGATGGTAGCTCTTTTTTGATAAAATTCTGCCGTGCCGTGGGTTGATTCACCGATCAGAATCAGCCGAACGTCAGGAACAGCGGCAGCGATCCGGTCCAGATCAGCATCGCTTTCAATCGGCACGGCACGGCGCTGCACACTGTCGATGTAGTCGTTGGGACCTGAGACCCCTGCTGAACAGCCGCCAAAAAGCAACAGGAGGGTCAGCACTACAATATTTCTCATCACAACAATCTCCTCTGCATTGCCTATCCTGAATCGAGATATTTTTTTCTCAATCGAGACGCGCTGCCGAATGGTACTGCAGCCCAGCCGTCATTGATTCAGGTTGATGTCTGGGCAAGCAAAACAAGTAGAGCTTCCTGGTCGCGTTCGGCTATCTGCCGGGCGACCTTGGCCGGCACCACTTCATAGCTATCGTGGAACTTGACAATGCCCAGTTGGCCGCGGCTGATCTGGTCGACCATTTCTTTGGAGACAAAGATACGCATGATTTTACCGTTCTCGACAAAATGGTAGGGATCGCCACGCCCATCTCGTTCGAGGCGGTTGGTTTCTATGAGATGCCTGACCTGGGCTTTTCGCTCGCGAAGCCGCTTTTCTTCGTCCCGTTGTCGATTGAGTTCCCGGGTTCGCTGTGCCTGGGCGGCCTGTTCTTTCTGCAGGGCACTCTCGGCCGGTGGTTCGAGGTCGCCCTTGTTCTTCTTGCGGTTGACATGCTTTTCATGTTCAACTTTTTTGACTTGTTTGGTATTGACCAGTCCGGCCTTGAGCAACTGGTTTCGCAGAGGATTTCCCATACTGTTTTCCTGGCAGAAATATTTGACGGTCAAGCCATGGACCGAAGTAAAAACCATGCCGCCGTGCAATGCGCATTGGTTTACCATATTCGCCATGAGATGCAAAGAGCTATGATGGCGAAAGAAAATTGATTATTTGCACATAGAAAGTGGACTGTACCATGAACCAAGTGCACGAACATATCGCCCGGGAACTGAACATCACGATCGATCAGGTGACGGCCGTTATTGGCCTGCTGCAGCAGGGCAGCACAGTGCCATTCATCGCCAGGTATCGAAAAGAGGCTACTGGGCTGCTGGATGAAGTACAGATAACCGCCATCCGGGACCGTCAGTTACAGCTGGCTGAACTTGAAAAACGACGGCAGGCAATTATTGTCTCCCTGCGCGAGCGGGACCTACTGGACGACACCTTGCACCAGGAGCTCGCCGCAGCCGCCGATTTGACGACCCTCGAAGATCTTTACCTGCCGCATCGACCCAAACGTCGAACTAGAAGCTGCATCGCCAGGGAAAAAGGGCTTGAACCGCTGGCCCAGGCCATCTTTCGCCAGGATCGCCGCACGCCTGACCCGGAACGATACATCGCCCCGGACAAGGGTATCACCACAGCTGAGGAAGCTTTAGCCGGGGCCCGCGACATTATCGCTGAATGGATCAATGAAGATGCCGAAGCTCGCAACGCTCTGCGGCATCTTTTTGTCGACAAGGCGGTTATTGTTTCCAGGGTGGTCAAAAAGAATGAGGCAGCAGGGAGTACCTTCCGGGATTATTTTGCATGGCAGGAGCCGGCAGCCAGAGTACCGGGGCATCGTTTACTGGCTATGCTGCGCGGCGAGAACGGAAAGGTGCTGACCCTGACGATACGTCCCTCTGAAGAGGAGGCGGTGGCATTGTTGCGCAAACGATATTTACAGGGGCAAGGGCCCGCAACGATCCAGGTGGACCTGGCCGTGCAGGACAGTTACAGGCGATTGCTGGCACCTTCACTTGAAAATGAACTGCGTGCCCAGCTCAAAACACAGGCTGATCAGGAGGCTATCCAGGTTTTTGTCAACAACCTGCGGGAACTCCTTCTTGCTCCGCCCCTGGGGCGGAAACGGGTCATGGCTCTGGATCCCGGATTCCGCACCGGCGCCAAGCTGGTCTGCCTGGATGAACAGGGACAATTGCTCCATCACACAACCATCTATCCGACCCGCTCCGAGAAGCAGAACCGGGAGGCCGGTGCAATCGTGGTCGATCTGTGTCGGCAATACCGGATTGACGCCATTGCCGTGGGCAACGGGACCGCTGGTCGGGAAACCGACTCTTTCATCCGATCCCTGGACCTGCCGGCGGCAACGATAATCACCATGGTTGACGAAAGTGGTGCCTCCATCTACTCGGCCTCGGCAACAGCCAGGGCAGAGTTTCCCGAGCATGATCTCACGGTGCGCGGTGCTGTTTCAATCGGTCGCCGACTGCAGGATCCCCTGGCGGAACTGGTGAAGTTGGACCCCAAAGCCATCGGGGTCGGCCAGTACCAGCACGATGTCAATCAGGCGGCCTTGAAAAAAAGTCTGGATGATACGGTGGCAAGCTGCGTCAACAGTGTGGGGGTGGAACTCAATACGGCCAGTGCTGAACTGCTGACCTCTGTATCCGGCCTGGGTCCGGTTCTGGCAGGAAATATCATCAGATATCGCCAGGAGAACGGTTCGTTCACGAGCAGGGCTCAACTGTTGCACGTCCCCAGGCTGGGAGCGAAGGCCTTTGAACAGTGCGCCGGGTTCCTGCGGATCCGGGATGGTGCCCATCCCCTGGATGCCAGTGCCGTCCACCCTGAACGGTATCCGATCGTTGCCCGGATGGCCCAGGATTGTCGTTACCAGGTCATTGACCTCGTCCGCCAGCAGGAGTTGCGGGAAAAAATTGAGATCAGCAGGTATGTCACTGATTCGGTGGGCTTGCCGACCTTGCACGATATCCTGGCCGAGCTTGCCAAGCCCGGTCGGGACCCGCGGGCAGGGTTCAGCGAATTTGCTTTTTCCCATGAAATCAACAGTATAAATGACCTTCAGCCGGGCATGCGCCTGCCCGGTCTGGTCACAAATGTGACTAAATTCGGCGCCTTTGTCGATGTCGGCGTGCATCAGGACGGGCTGATCCACATAAGCCAATTGGCAGACCGATATATCCGTGATCCTGGGGAGGTGGTCAAAGTCCGCCAGCAGGTCACAGTCCGGGTTGTTGAAGTCGATATACAACGAAACAGGATTGCTCTTTCTCTACGGGAGGGCTGAGGGTGACCGTTGGGCAGGTAAACATGCATGGGAATCATGTCCCTAACCTTGCCATGCGCCCGGCGGGTCGAGTCCCAGGGCGGCATTTCTCTTTGTTGATTCCATTATTTTTGCATCGGCCTGGGAGGGGTTCCTGTCCTCTTCAGCCTTGAATGAAAAAGAAAAAAATGCTTAAGTTGCAACATCATGCTGCAGCATCCAACACTCCTTTTAACGAATGTAAAAAATATTATGGTAGCAAGTGATGTGTACGACTTAGTTATTATCGGTGGTGGCCCTGGCGGTTTTACAGCCGGCATTTACGCTAAACGGGCAGTGCTGAAAGCGATACTGATAGAAAAAGGACCTGTTGGCGGTCAAATGACGCTGACTGAAATGGTGGAAAACTGGCCGGGTACGGAACGTATTCCAGGCATGGAGTTGTCCGAGAATTACCTTGCTCATGCAGAGAGTTATGGTCTTGAGGTTCTCTCGCAGGAGGTAACGGCAGTCGAGCCAGGTCTGGACTATCATACCGTCCGCCTGGCCGATAATCGTACTATCCATACCCATGCGGTGATCATTGCCACCGGCGGCAGTCCTCGCAAGCTTAATGTTCCCGGA
>SKJK01000369.1 GCA_007121995.1 Desulfobulbaceae bacterium | reverse complement strand
GAGGAGTCTGTTTTTGCTCCGGTGCAGGGTCAGCGAGACCTGACAATGCTTGCATTGCAGGATATGACCACATTCTCGACAGAGCATGAAAGACGAAAATCCGCGCCGGTTGACAAACAGCAGGCTTTGCCGGTGCCGCACCAGGGTCTCCCGGATCGCGGCAATCAGCGGATCGGAAAAGACCAGATCAGGTCGTGAGCGCTTGGTGTTGGCCAGGTCGATAATCTCCACCACCGGCAGAGTTTGCTCCCCCACCCGTTTTCGCATGGTCAACAGCGAATATTTATTGTGCAGGCAATGATGATAGCTGACCACCGATGGAGTCGCTGATCCGAGCAGGACCGGGCATCCTGCCATTCGAGCCCGCAGCACCGCCAAGTCACGACCATGATACCGAAGTCCGTCTTCTTGTTTATAAGCCGGCTCATGTTCTTCATCGACAATGATGACCCCCAGGTTTTCCAAGGGGGCAAAGACGGCAGAGCGTGCCCCCAGGACAACGGTCGCCGTTGCTTCCAGCACCGCCTGCCATTGATCAAGACGTTCGCCATCACTGAGGCCGCTGTGCAGCACGGCCAGCCGGGAGCCGAAACGGGAATAAAAATGTGCTTCAAGCTGTGCAGCCAAGGCGATTTCCGGAACCATCACCAGAGCTGTTCGCCCCTGATCGAGCGCATGCTGCACCGCCTGCAGATAGACCTCGGTTTTTCCGCAGCCAGTTACGCCGAAGAGGAGAAAAGGGGCAAAGGAAGCGGCGGTGATGGCCGGCAGAAGTTGGGAGAGTACCTGTTGTTGTTCGTCGGTCAGTTGCTCCGGCACAGGATGGAACTCAGGCGTTGTACCAAACGGGTCACGATGCACCCGCTCCACTGCTGTTTCCAGGATATTTCGCTCCACCAGCCGTTTAAGCGGTGGCCCGCAGCCGGGATACTGGCGGGTCATTGTAGTTCGGGCAACGGCCTGCTTCCCGCCGGCCAGGAAAAGCTCCAAAAAAAGACCAAGAGCCCGAATTTCAGATTTTTTCAAAGGAGATTCCGCAGCATTGTGCAGATCCTCAACCAGAGACGCGGCATTTTCCGAACCTTGACCCTGAATCAAAGGACGCATCTTCTGGCCGGGCAGCAGCACAGCCCGGGTTTTCATCCGCCCTCCAGTTACCAGCAGGACGGGCTCGATGGTGATCAGTTGCTGTTGTTCAAGTTTACGGAGAAAATTTCTGTCCGCTGCCTGACGCCAGAGTCGACCAGTCATCACTGCTTCCAGACATCCCTTGTCCACCAGAGGTTCAAGCCAATGGGCAAAATGTTTGCCGGTATCAATGATAAATTCTGATGTTAAGCCGACTCTTCCCTGCTCGGTCAGCACGATCCTTCGGCCGCTCTTGCGGCCAGGAGCAAGAGGCAGAGCTGTTCTGATCACTTCACCGACCGGATAATGATAATAGCGGGCAATCCAGCGGTATAAAGGAATAAGTGATGCCGGGAAAAAAGGCTCTTCGGTGAGGATGGCGGCAATGGGCTTGATAATGAAATCCGAGGGTCCGGTTGGAGGCGGCTCAGCCCGGCCCAGCACATATCCGGTAATCCTCCTGGTACCAAGGGGAACAAGAACGCAGCAACCGGTAGCTACGACGCGCGCTCTTCCCGTTGGCTGCCCGTAAGTCAGCGTGATGTCGAGAGGCGCATCGACGGCGACTTCGTAGTACAGTTCGTCACTGTTCAGCGGATGCAAGTGCATGAGAGTTGTAGCCGGTCCCTACCGTTTAACCGTCTATCGGACATGAGCCGCTGTTCAGGGGCAAGCGAGCACAGACACCCCATCTTTGCCCGGACGTAGCTGCCCGCAGAAAGGGGGTCTGGCTGGCAGCCATGCCTGAACTACTCTGGGGTATCTGTGATCGCTTACAATATAAAAGCATGGTAGGTCAAACAGTTAAAAACCAAGTGATTGGTCAGATTCAAGGGACAACAACGTCATTGCAGACACTTTCCAGGTACTCGCGAAACGGTGGACCCAAAGTTTGGTGTTCAAGGGCGAAATCGACAATCGCTTTCAAATATCCCAGCTTATCACCGGCATCATAGCGTTTACCGTCGAATTCATAGGCGTACATGTCCCGGCGGTTGGCAAGGGCCAGCAGGGCATCGGTGAGTTGAATTTCACCGCCATGACCGGGAGTGGTTTTGGCAAGAAGCTCGAAAATATCCGGCATCAGCAGGTACCGACCGATGATGGCCATATTGGAATGACAGGTCCCGGGTGCCGGTTTTTCCACCATGCGACTGACCTTGAAGGTCCGTTGATGGTCGGTTTCCGTGCCTTCGACAATACCGTACTGGTGGGTCTGATCCATATCCACCCGTTGAATAGCCACGATCGACTCTCCCAGTTGACCATACATGTCGATCATCTGTTTGCAACAGGGCACCCGACCTTTGACCAGGTCATCACCCAGTAACACCATAAAAGGTTCATCGCCGATTACATTGCGCGCCATCAGAATGGCGTGTCCCAATCCCAGGGGTTCTTTCTGCCGGACGGAAACAATATCGATCAAGTTGGAAATGTTGGCAAGTTCCTCACGCAGCTGCACCTTCTTCTTGTCCTTGAGCACGGTGTCCAGTTGAAAATCGTAGTCAAAATGATTTTCAATGGCCGATTTACCGGCGCTGGTGATAAAGATAATCTCTTCGATCCCCGAGGCGACTGCCTCTTCGACGATGTATTGAATCGTGGGACGGTCAACTATGGTGAGCATTTCCTTTGGGATCGCCTTGGTTGCGGGAAGGAATCTCGTCCCCAGACCCGCAACCGGGATCACCGCTTTTTTGATTGCTTTCATTGGCTCCTCGTTGCTCGGCTAAATTTCAGATGTACTCCAGTAAAAATTCAGGTATACATACTGCCTGGAAATCCATCTATATAATGTACTATACTCCGCAGTCCGTCGCATCCTCAAAAAAAATCCTCTTATTTCATGCATCTTTCTTATCCCCCGACGCTCCCTGTCAGTGACAGGCGGGACGATATCGTAACTGCCATTAAACAACATCAGGTCCTGGTCATCATCGGGGACACCGGCTCCGGCAAGACCACCCAACTACCCAAAATGTGTCTTGAAGCCGGTCGAGGCAGCGCCGGTCTCATCGGCTGCACCCAGCCACGCCGTATCGCCGCCCTCTCAGTGGCGGAACGGGTCGGCGAAGAGATCGACAATCCGAGCAGGGTTGGGTATAAAATCCGCTTTCATGACCGCACCTCGGAGCAAACCCTGATCAAATTCATGACTGACGGGATACTGCTGGCCGAAACCCGCCGGGACCGCCTCCTCAGCGGCTACGACACCATCATTGTCGATGAGGCTCACGAGCGCAGCCTGAATATCGATTTTCTCCTCGGGTATCTGAAAAATCTGCTCCCTTCCCGGCCGGATCTTAAGCTGATTGTCTCTTCAGCCACTATCGACGCTGAAAAGTTCAGCCACTATTTTGACCTGGCACCGGTGATCCAGGTGTCCGGGCGGACCTATCCCATCACCACCTTGCATCACGAGATGGAGGAGAGCGAAGAGGATGACAGTGCTTCCTATGTTGACCAGGCTATTGCCGCAATAACGGAATTAGCCATGCTGCCCGCCGGCGGCGATATTCTGGTCTTCATGCCCACCGAGCGTGATATCAATGACACCATCGACGGCCTGCGGCAGACGTATGAACAGAGCCACCTGCTGCTGCCGCTTTTCGGTCGCCTGCCGGCAGCAGAGCAACGAAAAATTTTCCGGCCAGCCCCCAAGCGCAAGATCATTGTTGCCACCAATGTCGCCGAGACCTCTATCACAGTGCCGGGCATCCGCTATGTGGTTGATACCGGCCTGGCCCGGATTGCTCGATACAACCCACGTTCCGGCACCACCAGTCTCAAGGTGAGCCGCATCGCCAGGGCCAGCTGCGAACAACGCCGGGGCCGATGCGGACGAACCGGACCAGGGACCTGCATCCGTCTCTACAGTGAAGAAGATTTCCTCTCCCGGGAGCCCTTTACGCCCCCGGAGATACAACGTGCCAATCTGGCCGAGGTCATCCTGCAGATGATCGACCTCAACCTGGGCGATCCCGGCCACTTTCCCTTTATTGATCCACCGTCATCCAGTGCCATCCGCGATGGGTACCGCACCCTCAAGGAACTGGGAGCCTTGAACAGCGACCACCGTCTTTCTGCCCAAGGGCGTCTCATGGCCCGGTTACCCCTTGATCCCCGTCTTTCCCGAATTATCATCGAAGGCACGGCCACGGATGCGCTTAACGAGGTGACCATCCTGGCCGCCGCGCTTTCCATCCAGGATCCGCGGGTGCGACCACCTGGCAAGGAACACAAAGCAGATACAGCCCATCGCCGGTTCATCGACCAACGATCCGACTTTTCCACCCTGCTCAACATGTGGAACAGCTTTCACGCTGACGGGGAAATCCCCTCTAAGTCACGGCTTTCCCGTTTCTGCAAGGCCCATTTTCTCTCCTGGCAGCGGATGCGCGACTGGATCGATGTCCATGACCAGATCAGCCGACTGCTCAAAATCAATAAAATATTTCCCAGGTTAGAGCAGTCGGCCGATTATGCTGCCATCCACAGCGCTCTGGCCAGCGGTTTCCTTCGCAATGTCTGTACCAAAAAGGAAAAAAACATCTATCTTTCCGCCGGCAATAAAGAAGTGGTCCTCTTTCCCGGTTCCGGGCTCTACGGAAAAGGCCCTCAATGGGCCGTGGCCGCCGAATTCGTTGCCACCACCCAACTGTTTGCCCGTACGGTAGCAGCGATTGACGTTGACTGGCTGGAACGGCTGGGCGGCGAACTCTGCAAGCGCTCCTGGTCCAATCCACACTGGGAAAAAAAGAGCGGCAAGGTGCTCGCGCTGGAACGGGTCAGCCTGTTCGGCCTGCCCATTGTTGTCGGTCGCAAGGTCGAATACGGACGAATCAATGAAAAGACCCTGCAGGAAGCTCGGGAGATCTTTATCCGTTCGGCTTTAATTAACAATCAACTGGGAGGGCACTATCCCTTTCTTATCCACAATACAGCCCTGATTGCCACCTATGAAGAAATGGAAGAACGTTTTCGCCGCCGGAACATCGTGGTGGACGATGAAACATTGTATGCTTTTTACGATGCCCGCCTCGGCAACGTGTATGACCGCTTTACCCTCAACAGATTACTGCGGCGCAAAAAAAACGATCGATTCCTTTACATGCGTGAACAGGACATCTGCCTGACTGTACCTGAAAGCGAAGAATCCTATCGTTTTCCCCGCACCATCCGCAGCGGAGACATTGAACTGGAACTGCATTATCTCTTTGCTCCTGGCGACAGGGCTGACGGGGTTACGGTTCATATTCCCCGGCACCTGTTGCCCCATATCAATCCACTTGTTTTCGAATGGCTGGTTCCCGGTCTTCTGCCGGAAAAACTGCTGCTGCTCTGTAAACGGCTGCCCAAGCAAATTCGCCGTCGCCTGGTACCTCTGCCCGATGCAGTGGATCGAATCCTGGACGGACTCTCCCTGTACAAAGGCTCGTTGTACCAGGAGCTGGAACGGGTTCTTCTGCGTGCTTACCAGACCCATGTACAACGCACCGACTGGCAGGCCGACACCCTGCCGGAGCACCTGCGAATGCGCTTTCTTCTGGTGAACGAAGAAGGGGCTGTCCTTTGCACCAGCCGTTCTTTCTCTGACCTGTTGAACCATGAGCAATCGCTGACAATCGATACTCAAACCGCTGATTGCGACTCGTTGCCTTCCGCTCGAAACATAGCAGCGCAAGATCTTGATACCATAGAAGAAAAAATCATGTGCACCGACTCCAATGGCCGGATAACGGGTCTGTTTTTTCCTGCTCTCGAGATCGACCCGATGCGCAATACGCTACAGCTTCGGTATATCGAGAACGAAACGGAAAGCAAACGCCAGAACCGTCTGGGCCTGCACCATCTCTATGCTCAGGCCTGTGCCGGGGAGACTGCGGCGATCCGTACATTGTGTAAAAGGGCCCTCAGCGATCATTCCGCTTCCTGGCTCAGCCTGGGTTCCGGGGGCTCCGCCGCGGAATTGCGCGCCGATCTCCAGGCCTATATCCTCGACGCGATGTTTGGAACCACTGACGGCACCCTGCCCACAAACAGTCAATTTCTGGAAAACATCGCTCGGGCCAAGGCGCAAGGAATCCCGCGCACGGCCACCACCCTCCTCAATAAAATCAACGAAATACTGCGCCAACGACGGATGGTTGCCCGCACTATTGCCGACTGGGCCGCCAACAAGAAAAAAACTAATAGTTATCAACAAAGCCGACACGACGAATACCTGGCGGCTCTGGAGCAAATTCTGCCGGCAACCTTTCTCCGAACCCTGCAGGCCGACTCTTTGATCCACAAACCTCGCCATCTCCAGGCCTTGGCCCGGCGTATCGAACGGGCCGATCACTCGCCACTCAAAGACAGCGCCAAAGCCAAACGACTCCAGATCCCACTTGGTCGTTTGCAGCAGTTTTCCCAT
>SKJK01000181.1 GCA_007121995.1 Desulfobulbaceae bacterium | reverse complement strand
GTTTTTTTAAGTTTAGGTCGCAGACTGAGAAGAATCTCGTCGATATATTTCCTGACATTAAAGAATCTGCGAGCTTCGGAAACCTGGTCGGCAGCCACCATCTTGAAGCTGCGAATCAATTCGGAGGCCCGGTTCAGATTGACCAGAATCATCTCCATCCCTTCCCGTGAATCCTCGATATGGGCAGTCAGGTCGGAACGTTTCATCTCACCCCGGGCAAACAAATCGGCCAGGGACTGATTTTTTTCGGCCAGGGTGGAACCGGCGGAAAGCGCCACTCCCACCGGAGTGTTGATTTCATGGGCCACACCGGCCACCAGTTCCCCCAAAGCGGCCAATTTTTCCGAGAGCACCAGTTGACTCTGGGTCCGACGTAGATCATTCAAGGTGGCCTCTAACTCCTGATTGGCGGCAGCCAGCTGCTCGGTGCGCTGCTCCACCCGTGATTCCAGTTCCTGGTTGAGACGAAGGATCTCTGTCTCGGCTTGGCGCCGTTCCTGCTCCTTGCGCTCCAACCCCTCGGCCATGCTGTCAAAGGCGACGGACAACTTCCCCAGCTCCCCCTCCTCCGGGGACATCCCGGTTCGCGCACTCAGGTCACCGGTTTCCAATCGGTTGGCAGCGGCCATCAATACTCCCAAAGGACGCATAATAATGTACTCACCCACCAATCGGGCGGTGATCAAAGCAAGGATTGCCGCCAGGATCAGGAAAGAGATATTACGGACAACCACATGCCGAGCTTCGGCCAAGGCCTGATCCACTGGAATTCCCAAACGGATCATGAGATAGGGAAAGGTGGCTCCTTGAAAATGAAGCCGTTTGAAGCCATACAGCCGGGTGACACCGTCCACACCGGTTTCCAGAAAGGTACCCTCCTCTTTCTCACCGGACATACGGGCCACCATGACCGGCAAATCAGTGACCCAGGTATATTTTCTTGTTTCCGGGAAACGGGTGAGGCGAATACCATAAGCATCGGTGAGAGTGAAAACCGAGTTTTCCGGCAACCTGGTATCGACAAAAAGTTGGCCAAAATAATTAAGGTCAAAAGCCGCCACCAGCATACCCACTGTTTCGCCGTCACCGGCGATAACCGGCTGGGCGAACTGGACAATCACCCGATGCTGATCTTCGAGTAGGGTGTACTCACCAACGGTGAACGCTAAGGTCTCCATGGCGGAACGAAAATACGCCCTGTCGCTTATATTCGCAAAATCGGCGAAAGGAGCCGAGGTCAACACCTGTCCCCGGACATCGGTCAAGGAGAAGGAAACATATGCGGAATTACGTGCCAGCACATCGCTGAGCAGTGCCTTACAGTTCGGCACATCAAGATGACGTACCTCCACCGTTCTGGCCAGAGTCATAAGCAGTAACCGGGCGTTATCGACAACCCGCTCGTGGTGGGCGGCCATGGATTGCACCTGGCGCAGGGCATGCCGTTCGGCATCAGCAACCACACTGCCACGCAAACCGTATCCGGTATAGAGAACAATAGCCAATGCCGGCAGGATCGCCAGCAAGACCAGAATAATCAGACTGGTACGAATAGAGTTAAAAAGAATAAATCGCATAGTTCACCCTGGTAACAAAATCCAGAAATAAGCCGTTCACGGACCGAGCCCATAAACGAAATCCGCAGTTCGTGTTCTTCCGACTCAATTCACCCGGTGCAGGACAGAGGCGGCCACATCCCCGGTTCGAACCGGAACCAGCCAATACAGCTCCGGTTCGGTGGCGATGGCGCCGGCAAGCTTTGCACTGACTCCATGGGAATCCTCCACCAGGTTGTAAAAAGCCGAATCAATACCAATAAAACCATCCAGGAGGTGGGTCAGAGTATGGAGGATCTTGGTGGCATATCCCTGTTCCAGATCCTGCAGCTGATCCAGAGTGGTGAGTCCTTCCTCTTTGAGATGCTCCAGCATCCGTCGACCAAAGGCACGGTTGGCTGCCAGGCCACGATCGAGAACAACCTGAAACCGCTCATCCGCAGCGTTGCATATTTTCTCATCACGAATAAAAAAATCAGCGTACGTGATCAGTTGATTACCGGCAAGGTAGCGTTCCACATGCCGCCCCGCCGACCTACCCGACCGGGAACGAACGAGAAAGGTATGTACGACTGGATGCTTCATAAAGGTTCCTCCGTGATGGGAGTATTCAGCCGGCTGTCGGACTGTCGGCGTCGGTAACAGCCAACACCTGGTTGAGACAGTTGATATCCTGAACACCAGCAAAACCCATGTCCATGTTCACATACCAGCTTTCATGCCTGCCATGGCGATCACAACTCCACAACCACTTCAACGGTTGCCCCTCAGTGCGGGGAAACACCTCGCAATCGCCCTCGGGCAGCAACGTCAGCAGTTCGTTGACCGTGGGCAGTCGCCAGTGCCGACACTCCCCGAAACTGTTCTCATTAAGTCGGGCCACTAGATCGAAGGCTTCGGTAACGGTAACCGGATAGCGGCTGGGGAGTCGCTGCCAGACCAGGTTCGTGGCCCGGTCAAGGATTGTTGTCTCAGAGACTTCCAGCTGGTTGTATACCGGATACAGAGGGCGGTACAAGCTGTTGACCATAAAAAGGTCCCGGGCCCGCCGGCCACCGACGTTGGCCGGTTCACTTCGCAACGGTATGCTGTTGTTCTGGTCGGTTTTATCCGGATTGTACAGCAGGTCGCACCCTTCCTGCAGGCGAAGGGAATTCAGGGCCTTGAGCATCTCCCCGGCCGTTTGATACCGAGCACCTGGATGCCACTGCAGCGCTCTGGCAAAAAAATCATCCCAGGCCTGATCATAGAGGGGATTAATCAGCGAGAGAGAAAAACTCTGCATGCCCGGGAGTTTGCCGGTGAGCATACGATACAACAGCACCGCCGCTGAATAGAGGTCAGCCCGGCCATCCACCATGCCAGGATTCTTGCGCTGTTCCGGAGGAGTGTAGCAGGGTGAACCGATCTGCATGTTGTCCGGCCCGGAAAAAGCAACCCCCTTGACCAGGGCCATGCCGAAATCACAGATTTTGATCCTGTCGTCATCAGTGACCAGGATATTCTGTGGCTTGATATCCCGATGGATGATGGCGTTGTGGTGGAGAAAATCAAGGGCCTTGAGGAGCTGCCCGCCATAATGCAGGACCTTGGGGGCGCGGATGACCCGAGAGTCCTCTTCGATGCGAAACGTTTCGCCGATCATATCGCCGAGATTATTACAGATATACTCCATAACAAAATAAGGTCGCCCCCGCTGATCCTCATCAAAGTCATGGGCCGTGACCAGGAAGGGCTGATTGAACGAGGCCATGGTTCGGGCCTCGAAGGTAAAAATCTCCCGCACTCGCTCCGCGCCGACTACATCCTCCAGGAGTTCAGTGGGATCAAGCAGCTTGATGGCTACCACCTTATCAATCACTGGTGTCAGGGCCTTGTACACCGACCCCATACCGCCCTTGCCCAGACGGCGGATGACCTCATACCTGCCGATGTGTTTCATCAAAGCGCTCCATAGAACAACCAGGGGACAATACCCGCGTTCCACATACTTTTCTCATACCAGCCTCCGGGCATTAACCATAGGAAAGCGCCGCTCTGCCAGCAGCCGGACGGTACCCGCCACGTCATAGGTCACGGCGCGGAGCTCGACCCAGCCCTCAGCCTGATCCCACACCATATATTTGGCATGTCGGTTGACTGTATCCCGGGGTTGCCCAACACTGCCGGGCAGAAGCAGGTAACGATGCTCCGAATCGAGGCACACCCGGCCCACGGCCAGTTTTTTTTTGACCACATAGCCTTCCTGCTCTGTATACAGCCCGAACACATGGGTATGGCCGACAAAACAGAAGCGCTCCGGATACGAGGCGAACACTCGCTGCAGGCGGTTTTCCGTCGGCGAAAAAAGGTACACGGTCATGGACTCGGGCGGACACCCATGAACAAACCGGGCATCATCGCGGATATGCACCGTCGGCAGATTCTTAAGCCAGGCAAGGGACTCGGCACTCAACAGGGCGCGGGTCAGGGCTAACGATTCCCTGGCCGCATCCTGCAGGCGACTATAATAACTCCGACTGATCAGCCCCAGCTCATGATTACCCATCACGGAAACAACCTGATGACGCCGCAGGGCCTGGACCACCTCCTCAGGCTCGGGCCCATAGCCAATGTTATCACCAAGGGACACAATCAACTCCGCCTTCATGACAGCGATATCCGCCAGAATCGCCTGCAGGGCCCGGTGATTGCCATGGATGTCGGCCACAATGGCCAGCCGCTTCACCACCACTTCAACCCGCTACAGCCCGCTGTTGAGCAGAACCGCTGATCCGATCTCCAGGTCAGTCCGGTCCAACCGGTCCTGGAGGTACGCGAGTACAGTGGAGCACTTGACCAGAAAGAGAAAAAAAATCGGTGCCGGAACGTCGGAGAGACACTCGAAGTTGCCCATGCCTTTACTGATGATGCAATCAGCAGCCTCGAAATGGCGGCGGAACTCGTCACTGCACATGGACAACGGGGTCCCGGGAGCATCGGCGCCATTGGTGATTACCGGACAGAGCCGGTCCAGCCCACACAAAACCGCATCCTCAAGGGTCGCGTCGTTGATGATGGGATCCTGTCGCACGGCCACAGTCACCCGGCAACCTCGGGCAAGCAACAACTCGATCAAAAGCTTATCGAAGACGATCTCACCACAGTTGTCGGCAAGATAGAGAATATTTGGTCGTCCGGCCAGTTGCTGGACCAGGAGGGAAAAATGATCAATGACTGGCGGCTGTCGGCAGGAATGGAGAATCGTGTCCCGGTCGAGCTGATGCTGGGCCCCGTAATCCAGGACATTGGCATTGATGGCAAATTGCACCGCTGCCCGCAGAGGATCGACTTCGGCGTGGATCAGTTCTCTGATGCGGGGCTCGAGGGCCAGAGCAAAGGCATTGCTCTCCTGTTTTTCAGCGGCATAGGGATCGCGCAAACCTGTGCGCTTTGCAATGAGCCGGTAATAATGCACCGCATTTGCCGGCGGTGGGGTGCGGGGATCAAAGGAGGCGAGCATGGCCCCCACTTCGGCGGTCAGCTGCCAGTGCAGGTGAGGATCGCTGGTGCTGCGCCGGACGGTGGCCAGGGCCTGACGAAGAAAACAGACCAGACAGTCATTGCCGGTTTCCATCTCACCCCTCCCTGGCGACGGCCTGCTTGAGCAGATACTCGCTGCGAACGTTCCCCAGAGCGGCAAAGATCTGCTCTCTGGATCCAGGAATCCGTTGATAGATATCCTCGGCCAGGCGTCGGATTTCCAACCGTCGGGTCTTTTCTCCGAGAGGACAGGAAGAAGAAACAGGTTGCAGTTTGAGGTCCGTGCCGAGAGCCTCAATGTCCCGCTTATCAAGGTAGGCAAGAGGTCGGATCAGGGACAATCGACCGGAAAAGAGATCCTGTCGCGGTGCCATGGTGCTGATATTACCGCTGCAGGTGAGGTTGAGAAGAAAAGTTTCGATGATGTCGTCCCGGTGATGGCCAAAAGCGATCTTGTTGCAGTTGAATCGGCGCGCCCAGGCAAACAGCTGGGTGCGCCGGGAACGAGCGCATTGAAAACAGACATCCTTTCCCTTCCCGGCTGCTTCGAGCTGCGCGCGATCCGGCCGCCAGCTGGCGGGAAGTACATGGAGGTGCAGGCCGACCGAGGCAAGGCAAGCAGCAATCTCCCTGGCTGCCTTTCCGGGAGCTTCGCCCCCTGGAGCCATATCAACATGGACGACATGCAGACTGTATTCGATCGGCGCTTTCCTTTGCCAGGCAAGGAGCAAACGGGCAAGTACCAGGGAATCCATCCCGCCGGAAACAGCGACAAGAACCTGGTCGCCATGATCCAACATGGCATAGTCGTGCATGGCCCGGCCGACGCGGCGGTTGACATCCGCAGGTAAACGCATGGGATAAAGGAGCTGGAAACCGGGTTTATCTACCAACAAGATACGGGCATTGTCCCAGTTTTTCCGTCATTCCTTCGCGCAACATCTGTTCTGCGGTAATCCAGGTTAACCCTCGACTCCTCGCTTTGCCCAGGGAAAACAGATTCTCCATGACCGACTGCTGCCGTTCATCGAAGCGACCATGACAGAGTACCCGGCCGGTTTCAGCTTCGTAGAGCTTGTAAGAAAAAGTCACCGCCGCCGGCTCCCGGGCACCATACTGACCGCCAACTCTGTGACTGTATCGGCTGAGGGTGGTTTTCAGGACCAGGTTACAACTGAAGCGACTGGCGATGTATTTGAGAGCGGAATGATCAATCATTCCGCTTTGGCCGTCAATCAAATCGACCTGTGCTTCGGTGAGGAAAACAAACTTCCTTGTGTCCTGCAACTGTTCTCTAAGAAGAACGTTCAGTGTCTGCACACCTTCCTGCAGTGTCCTGCTCTCAGCGGTGGAGACGGTCTGATCAAAATCAACAGCGCTTTGTGCCGGCAACACGGCGATGCAGGTCACTACCACTGCAGGGTCCTGAGCGACGGGAACAGGTTCCTCAACCCGGGCACAGCCTGCGACAATGAGCAAACAACACACAGCTATCCATCCTCTTTGCATCCGTATAAG
>SKJK01000050.1 GCA_007121995.1 Desulfobulbaceae bacterium | reverse complement strand
TGGGATCACAGGTGGTGCTTAACGGTCGCGCCTGGATGGAAGCGTCCTCACAGTCCTATTACACCCAGAAGGAATATCTGTTCACCGAAAGTTGTGCCGCCCTGGATCGTCTCCGCCGCGGCTGTGACCTGGTTATCATGGAGGGAGCCGGTTCCTGTGCCGAAGTCAATCTGATGGAGCATGATATTGTCAATCTCCGTGCCGCCGTCGCTGCTGACGCCCCGGTTGTTCTGGTGGCGGATATCGATCGCGGCGGGGTTTTTGCGCAGATCATCGGCACCCTGGCCTGTCTTTCACCTGTGCAGCAGGCCCGGGTCCGAGGGTTTATCATCAATCGTTTCCGAGGTGATATCGCCCTGTTCCAGAAAGGAATCAGCTGGATTGAGGAGCAGACGGGGAAACCGGTTTTCGGTGTCCTTCCCTGGTACCGGCATTTCCATATTGAGGCCGAAGATGCGGTGGTGATCGAGAACGCTCGACCCTTTGACCCGTCCGTTTCCACTGAACCGGCCATCGCCGTTATCCGTCTGCCCCATATTTCCAACTTCACCGATTTTGACCCCTTGGCCAAGCTGGTGGGGTGTCGGCTGGTGTATCTGCAGGCACCACAGGGCCTTGATCGATTTCAAGCTGTTATTCTGCCCGGGTCCAAAAGTACCTGTAGTGACCTGCAATGGCTGGACACCAGCGGCTGGCGGAAAAAAATTCTTGACTATGCCAATTCCGGAGGACATCTGCTGGGGATCTGCGGTGGGTATCAGATGCTCGGCACCTGGGTTCACGATACCGACGGTATCGAAGGGGATCCGTGTACCATTGCCGGTTTGGGGATGCTGCCGGTGGAGACCGTACTCAAGGCACCCAAAACCACCACGCTTACCGATTTTACCTGGGATGCCATCGCTGGTACAGGGTATGAAATTCATATGGGACAGACCCGGTTGTCCGCTGGACACTCTCTGGTGCGGGTACAGCGCCGCAATGCAGAAGCCTGTGAGGACGTCGATGGCTGCCGCAGTGATGATGGACGGGTCATGGGTACCTATATGCACGGTCTGTTCGATACGCCGGCCATTACCAGTCATTGGTTGGCAGGTCTCGGTCTCGGTACTGTTGCCGTTGATGAACTCCATGGTCCAGCGGCCCGGGATCAGGCCTACGAGCTGCTGGCTGAACATGCAGGCCGCCACCTTGATATCAGAGCGATCGCGTCGCTGTTGCCGCAAAGCCTGCAAAGGACAATACGATGATCCAGGGACATGGCGGCAATATCTTTGCCCTGGCCGATGAGCTCGGCTGCCGGCCGGAAGACATTGTTGATATGAGCAGCAATATCAATCCGTTGGGGACGATGCCCGGATTGATCCAACACCTCCGTGAGCATCTCGACCGTATCCGCGTTCTGCCCGAGGTCGATGGTCGGTTGGCGATACGAAGCATTGCTACACTCCTGGGAATCGCAGAAGAGCGTATTCTGGCCGGTGGCGGCACCACCCAGTTTATCTATGCGGCCTGTGCCGCCCTCAACTCGCGGAAGGTGCTGATAGTCGGCCCCACCTATGCCGACTACGCCGATGGCTGCCGGATGCATGGCCAGGAACCGGATTTCTTCCTGGCGACTGCGGCCACCGGGTTCGCTCCCGATCCGGAGCGGCTGGAGGAGGCACTTGGCGGTCACGATACGGTCTTTCTCTGCAATCCTAACAATCCCACCGGTCAATTAATCCCGCACACGGCGCTGCTCCGTCTGTGCCGCAGGCACCCAGGGGTACGTTTCATTATTGACGAATCCTATCTGCCGTTTGTCGCCTCGGAAGAGGCCAGGGGGATGGGCCATTGCGGTCTCGACAATGTCCTTGTCCTCTGGTCGGTCTCAAAAATCTTCGGCATGCCCGGGTTGCGGGCAGGGTTTTTGATTGCCAATGCAGCGATTCTCGAGGGGTTTCGGCGCTACATGCAACCCTGGAGCGTCAACAGCCTGGCCCAGGAGGCGGTCCGTTTTCTCGGTGACAATGGAGCGGCAGCGACGGCTTTCGTGGCCCGCACCCACAATTATCTGGCCACGGAGGGACGTCTGTTCCGTGAACGGATGCAGCCCGCTCACCTCACCCTCTATCCGAGCCGGACTTCGTACTTCCTCATGGCCCTGCCAAAGCCGCTTAAGGCTGAATCCGTCTGTCGGGCGCTGGCCAGGCAACGCATCCTTATCCGTAACTGCAGCAATTTTCATGGTCTCGATGCCGGTTATATCCGCATTGCCCTCAAGGATGCCGCTACTAATGAAGCGGTTGCCGGACATCTTCTCGATGTGGTCGGTATCGGTCCTGGTGGGATTGAAGAGAAGTCATGACGTTGCTGGAGATGCTGCCCTGGCTGGCCCTGCCGACAGCCTTTGTTCTTGATGCATGTTGTGGCGACCCACGGCACCTTCCCCATCCTGTTCGCTGGATGGGCCGGGCCATCGAGATCGCCGAGCCGTTTTTTCGCCGTCTTTTTACCCGTGAGCTCCTTGCCGGCCTTGCCTTTGCCGTTGTGCTCATCCTCGGATCCTGGGGACTTGCCGCTTGTACCGTGGGCATGTCGTATCGGATCCATGGTGTCCTGGGCTTCGCGGTCGAGACGGTGCTCCTTTTTTATTGTTTTTCCGCCAGGTCCCTTGCCCAGGCGGGCATGGAGATCCATGCTCTGCTGGTCAGCGGAGAGGTTGACCAGGCCCGCGGCAAAGTCGCCATGATTGTCGGCCGGGATGTGGAGCAGTATCAGGCCGATGATATTGGCAGGGCCACCGTGGAAACCGTGGCCGAAAACGTGGTGGACGGCGTTCTGGCCCCGCTTTTTTTTGCGGTGATCGGCGGCGCGCCCCTGGCCATAGCCTACAAGATGGTCAATACTCTCGATTCGATGGTGGGGTACAGAAATCGGCGCTATGTACTCTTTGGCAGGGCTGCGGCCAGAATCGATGATGCCGCCAATTTCCTGCCCGCCCGCCTGGCTGTGCCGCTCATCGCCCTGGCAGCCTGGCTGATCGGCATCGCCGGCCGGTCCGCCCTGGTCACGGCCTGGCATGAAGGCCGGCAGCATGCCAGCCCCAATGCCGGTTATCCGGAGGCAGCATTTGCCGGAGCGCTGGGGGTGCAGTTGAATGGTCCCAATACCTATGGCGGGGTGCTGGTGGAGAAGCCCTATATCGGGGTCGGGTTGGCAGCGGTGCAGACATACCATATCCACCAGGCCTGCCGGCTGATGTTTGTAACCTCTGTGTTGGGCTGTGGTGTCGGCTGGTTGATATCTTTGCTTGTTTTTTTATAACCGTTCGCCAGGATCCATGAGCGTCCGTCTGTGCGTCGGGTGAAGGCGTAGGGAACAATGCCGCCGCAGGTATAACCTGATCACAGCAAAATATATCCTAAACAAGATCCCAGCCGTCATGGACTCAGGGTTCAGTAACCACTTCGTACCCTTGGGCCGCCATCGCCCGCCGCAAGGCCTCCTGGTCCACCATGCCCTCAAAGCGAGCTTCGCCTCTGGCCACGTCAACCTGCACCATGGTGGCGCCCAACTCTTGCAAAACCTTTTGCGCCGTTGCGGCACAGTGTTGGCAGCTCATGCCTTGAATTTGTACGGTGATCATTTGTGGTTCTCCTTGGTGGGAAACAGGTTGTTCAGGGGTTTAATCGCTCACCGCAGTCCTGATTCTGTCGATGAGGGTGGTGGTCGAGCGGTCGTGGGTAAAGGGAATGCGCAAGAGTCGCCCTCCCTGAGCCTTGACTTCAGCGGCGCCGACAATGTGCTCTTCTGCCCAGTCGGCCCCCTTGACCAGAATATCGGGCATGATGGCGGTGATCAGACCAATGGGCGTTTCTTCGGCAAAGAGTACCACATAATCGACACAGCCCAGGGCAGCCAGCACCCGTGCCCGGTCTTGTTCACTGTTGATCGGCCGATCAGGTCCTTTGAGGGCCCGAACCGAAACGTCAGTATTGACGCCCACCACCAGACAGTCGGCGCTGCTGCGGGCTTTTTCCAGATAGCTGACGTGACCGGGGTGGAGAATGTCAAAACAGCCATTGGTAAAGGCGATGCGGCTCTTGTCCCGTCGGATCAGGGCCAGTTCGGGAAGCAAATCGTCCAGGGTTTTGATCTTGCTTTTGTCAGCGCTCAACCAGGCCCGCCGTCCGGCAGGGTAAAATCTGCTGCGTTGCGCATCCACCGCACTGTTGTCCAGGCGGCAGCTGATAACCGTCGCCGCGGTCCCGGCGGTGCATAGATCCGTGCCGTCTGGTCCGATGATCATGGAGTGACCGGCCAATTCCATCGGTCCGGTCCGGCCACAGCTGTTGGCGGCCACAACGTAGCTCTGGTTTTCAATGGCTCGGGCTCGCAGCAGGGCTTGCCAGTGGTCGAGTCGAACCAACGGCCATTGGGCGGAAACCACCAGGATACGGCAGCCGGCAAAGACCTGCCGGCGTGCCAGTTCCGGAAAACGAAGGTCGTAACAGATCAGCGTCCCCAGTGGACCCTGAGGGGTCTGCAGCAATGGTGCAGCCTGCCCACTCTGATAGTGCTGGTCCTCCTGCCAGAAGGCGAAGAGGTGCTGTTTGGCCCTGCGCCCGATCACTCCGTGAGGCCCGACCAGGTAGAGCATATTGCAGGGGAGACCCTCATTGCCCGGCAACTCCGTCAGCGTTCCGGCCAAGTAGACTTGATATCTTGCCGCCATTTGCTGCATGCGGGAGATTACTTCCGGGGTCCGGGCCCCCAGTTCGGCGGTGCGGGCATAGTCAAAACCAGTGGCCCACAGTTCCGGCAGGAGCAACAGGGTGTTTGCAGCCGGCTGGCAGCTGTTGATCAGTTGTTCGACCTGCTCGATATTTTTATCAATCTCACCCAGAGCGATGGTGAACTGCACACAGGCGGCGGCTGGGAAAAGAGAGGCATTCGTCATTGGTCCAGGGCCTCAAGGGCGGATTGTGCCATGGCACCGAGCGTTGTCTGCACAAAGTCGGTATTCAGGTACAGGGACAGTGGAGAGGAGTCGGCGGTCAGCTGGTGGAGAGTCTGCCGCGTTGTTTTCAGGTGGAGAGCTCCGGCAGCCAGAGCGGCCAGGGCTCTGGTTTCCGGGTCCTCTGCATCGAGATAGAGGGGGATGTCCTTGTCAGCGCCTTTTTCGACCAGCAAATCCGGGCGAGCACGGCTCAGGCGGGCGATGCCCCACAAAAGTCCACGCTGCAAGATCGGATGCTCAAGAAAATTGCCGTCCTGGAAAGGTTTGTCACCATCGCCGCGCATGTAGGAAATCAGCATGTGGATATATTCTTCCGCCAGGCCGCGATGGCGACACATGATCTCGGCCATGCATTCGGGAGCCCCCCAGCCGATGCCGCCTGACTCATCGTTCAGGCTCCAGAGAAAACGACGCATGACAATGCGTGCCTCTTCCATATCCGTTGCGGCCAGGCGAAGGACTGCGTCTCCCATGCTGATTATTGCCGGCCATCGTATGAGCGGGTCCTCCCGGCAGATGGGGGAAAACAGGACATTGACCACATCTTTGGCTGGATACTGGTCCAGTATCACCCTGATGGTGGTCAGGTCCTGGTTCTTTAGCAGTTCCAGGACCCTGGTTTTGATCTTCCTGCTGGCCAAACCGCTGCTCCCTGTCGGATCTTATTCTCCGGCACCTGCGGTGATGGTAAAGACCCGTTTACCCATTTCCGCATCCATCATAAATAGACCGGAAGGGTTGTCCTGGATCAAGCGCAGTTTTTCGACCACCTCACCAACACTGGCCTCTTCTTCGACCTGTTCGGTGACGAACCATTGCAGAAAAATGTTGGAAGCGTGGTCTTTTTCGCTGATGGCCAGGTCTACCAGGTCATTGATCAGGCTGGTGACGTGCTGTTCGTGCTTGAGAACGGCTTCAAAAGCCGCCAGTGGCGAGGCCCAGGCAGTATCGGGTTTGTTGATGGACTCCAGGGTAACCTGACCGCCACGCTCATGGACAAAATCGTAAAATTTCATTGCGTGCATCAGTTCTTCCTGTACCTGAGCCCGCATCCAGGCTGCAAATCCGTTCAGGCTGATCGACTGGAAATAGGCCTCCATGGACAAATACAGATAAGAAGAATACATTTCTGCATTGATCTGATCATTCATCGCTTGCTGCATTGTTTTCTTCAACATGGTGCTCTCCTTTGGTTGACGGGCCACGGTAACAACCGGTTGTGTCCTCTGGGTAGAGACGTTCGGGATCCCGGTGAGGATCCTGATGGTTCAATTTTCCTATTATAAACATAACCGCAGGGAATTCCATGCCTTCACTGAAAAATGTTGTTTTTTGCAACTAAACCTGTTTTCCTGCAAAGCTGTCGCGGTTCAAGTTTCCAGGTCATGCAGTTTTTTGCTTACACCCTGTGAACGTTGACGTGCTGTGGTTTTTTTTATTCATAGAGTTACAGAGTACAACAAACGTCTCATGCGAAGAGTAGTCATAACAGGAATGGGAATTGTCTCGCCACTTGGTGATACCTTGGAGGCAGTGCTTGCTTCCCTTCGCGAAAGCCGTTCCGGCATTCGCTACCATGAACCATACCGGAAAATAGGTCTT
>SKJK01000079.1 GCA_007121995.1 Desulfobulbaceae bacterium | reverse complement strand
TTTGTTTTTTATTGTTTTTTTCAGACTGTTGCCAGTTGTTCCCCCTTCAATTTTTCCCGGTCATTCCCAGGAGAGCTGCCCTTGACACTGCAATTTCCTATACTTATTGTTGCCAGCAGATTTAACCCGATTCGCGGCCCGATGCAAAGTGGTCTCGGCGGTGAATACAGAGAAGAATACAACAGGAATCAGAACAAGGAGACACCAGGTGATAGACGAGACAAAGGAACAGGAATCTGTCGGTGAACAGGATGCAGCCAATGCTCCCGAAGACCTGGGCGATGTGGAGACTATTACAGAGGAGGGGGGTGAAGCCGAAGCTGAGGCAATACGGCTGGAGTTGCAAGAAACCCGTGATCAATTGATGCGGGTTGCCGCCGAATTTGAAAATTTTAAAAAACGAATGGAGCGGGAAAAGAGCAAATTGCTCAAGTATGCCGGGGAAAATATTCTCCGCGAGCTGTTAACCACTTTGGATAATCTGGATCGAGCTATGGAACAGGGTGCCGCTACTGCAGACGACGATGCGAAGAAGCTGGAGTCTATGCTGCAGGGGCTTGAGTTGACCCGGAAAGGATTGATCGCCACCTTGGAGCGTTTCGGCGTTGAGCCCATGGAGGCTGTCGGCCTGACCTTTAATCCGGATGAGCACGACGCCATGACCATGGAAGCCAGTGACACGGTCCCGGCAAACCATGTGTTGCGGGTATATGCCAAAGGGTACAGATTCAAGGACAGAGTTCTCCGTCACGCTCAGGTGGTTGTGTCCAGCGGTCCCGGAAAAGAGGCTTGACAGGGTTTGGTCCGTTCACAAAGTAAAAAGAGTTAGACGAGATACCTTACAGTACCGATTTGAGATTGTGTGTCAACACAGGAGACAGGAGAAAGAAATATGGGAAAAATAATTGGCATTGACCTGGGAACCACCAATTCCTGCGTGGCAATCATGGAAGGCGGTGATCCCAAGGTTATAGAAAATAGTGAGGGCAATCGAACAACGCCTTCGATTGTCGCTTTTACCGACAGCGGTGAACGCCTTGTCGGGCAGATCGCCAAGCGTCAGTCCGTGACCAATCCAACCCGGACGCTGTTCGCGATCAAAAGGCTGATCGGCAGGAAATTCAAGGACGCTGAAGTGCAGAAGTCCATCGGCATCAGTCCGTTTGCCATCGTGGAAGGTCCCGGGGGCGATGCCGTGGTCGAGGTGGCCGGCAAGACCTATTCCGCCGCCGAGATTTCGGCGATGATTCTCGGTAAGATGAAACAGACCGCCGAAGAATATCTGGGAGAGACAGTCACCGACGCTGTGGTCACTGTACCGGCCTATTTTAATGATGCCCAACGTCAGGCCACCAAGGATGCCGGCAAAATTGCCGGTCTTAACGTCCAGCGGATCATCAACGAACCGACCGCGGCCTCCCTTGCTTATGGGCTCGACAAGAAAGGCGAAGAGAAAATCGCTGTTTTCGATCTCGGTGGCGGCACTTTTGACCTTTCCATTCTCGAGATCGGCGACGGTGTTTTTGAAGTCAAGTCCACCAACGGTGACACCTTCCTCGGCGGGGAGGACTTTGATATGCGCATTGTCAACTGGCTTGCCGATGAGTTCAAACGCGAGCAGGGAGTTGATCTTCGCAATGACAAAATGGCGCTGCAACGGTTGAAGGAAGAGGCGGAAAAGGCCAAGAAAGAGCTGTCCACGGCCATGGAAACTGACATCAATCTGCCCTTTATTACCGCAGACGCCACCGGGCCCAAGCATCTCAACATCAAATTGAGCCGATCCAAGCTCGAGGGACTGGTTGAGGATCTGATTGAGCGATGTGAAGGCCCCTGTCGTACCGCGCTCAAGGATGCCGGCCTCTCTGCTGCCGATGTCAATGAGGTTATTCTGGTGGGTGGCATGACCCGCATGCCCAAGGTGCAGGAAAAAGTCAAAGCCATTTTCGGCAAAGACCCCCATCGGGGTGTCAACCCGGATGAAGTCGTGGCCATTGGCGCTGCCATTCAGGGGGGTGTTCTCAAGGGTGATGTCAAGGATGTACTTCTGCTCGATGTGACCCCGCTTTCCCTGGGCATTGAGACCCTGGGTGGCGTGATGACCAAATTGATTGAGAAAAACACCACGGTACCGACTAAAAAGAGCCAGGTTTTTTCCACAGCCGCTGATAATCAACCTGCGGTCTCCATTCACGTCCTCCAGGGCGAACGTGAGATGGCGCAGAACAATAAGACTATCGGTCGATTTGAATTGGCTGATATACCGCCTGCGCCCCGCGGTGTCCCGCAGGTTGAGGTGACCTTTGACCTGGACGCTAACGGTATTCTTCATGTTTCCGCCAAGGATCTGGGAACAGGCAAGGAGCAGTCCATCCGCATCACTGCTTCTTCGGGACTCTCCGAGGAAGAAATTCAACGAATGCAAAAGGATGCGGAAATTCATGCCGAAGATGACAAGAAGCGCAAGGATCTAGTCGAAGCCAAAAACAACGCTGATTCGATGATTCATATGACCACCAAGAGTCTCAACGAACTGGGAGACAAGGTGGACGCCGAAACCAAGGCCAATGTGGAACGAGAAATCGAGTCTCTGAAAAAGGCTGCTGAGGGAGACGACGTGGCCGCCATTAAAAATGCTACCGAATCCCTGACCCAGGCCTCCCATAAACTGGCCGAATTGATGTATGCTCAGGCCAAGAATCAACAGGGTGGAGGACCCGGCGATGCCGGAGGAGCTGGAGCAGCCGGTGCCGGCGCCGCTGGGGCAGGCAAGAAAAAACCCAAGGATGACGACGATGTCGTTGATGCTGATTTTGAAGAGGTGAAATAAGCGAGTTGTGAACCGGCCGCGGGGAAGCCCGAGGGTCGGTGTATCAATTGGACGGTAAAGGGAGTGCAGAGCAATCTGCGCTCCCTTTTTTTTTACAAGTGCGCTATAACTGATGGGTTGTCGGGTCAGTGCGGTAAGAAGATCCTGTTCATCATGACTTGTTGCAGAGCGCGTACAGACCATAGACCCGCTGATTTACGGTACTGTCGACAACGACAACGAGAAAAGCTGAGGCCGCGAGATAAAATTGTTGCCCGCATGATGGTATGTGCGAGTCCTGCTTTGCAGCAGGGGTATTGTACCAAACAACTTCTGCGTATTCCTTCCATCCATAGAACATGAAACAAGAGATGCCCATGAAACGAATACTCTCAGGAATTCAACCTTCCGGAAAACTTCATATTGGTAATTATTTCGGAATGATGCAGTCAATGATCCGCCATATGGAGTCAGCGGATCTATATGTATTTATTGTTGATCTCCATGCCCTGACATCGGTGCAGGATCGAGACCGGCTGCGACAGGGAACCCTGGAGGCGGCGGCTGATTTCATCGCACTTGGTCTTGATCCAGATCGATGCACCTTCTGGGTACAGTCCGATGTTCCGGAAGTCTGTGAATTAACCTGGATGTTGTCGATTCTCACCCCTATGGGACTGCTGGAGCGGTGTCATTCGTACAAGGACAAGGTAGCCAAGAACATTCCTGCCAGTCATGGGCTTTTTTCCTATCCGGTCCTGATGGCCGCGGATATTCTTCTCTACCAGGCTGAAGTCGTCCCGGTAGGCAAGGATCAGAAACAGCACCTGGAAGTGGCACGGGACATAGCTATTCGCTTCAATAATATGTATGGGACGACCTTTGTCGTCCCTGAGCCTGAGATTAGCGATACCAGTGCTATTATTCCTGGGCTTGATGGCCAGAAGATGTCCAAATCCTACGACAACACCATTCCCATTTTTCTCGACGAGAAAGCCCTGCGGAAACGGGTCATGGCCATTCAGACGGATGCTTCCCCGGTTGATGCCCCCAAGGATCCGGACAAATGCAACCTGTATGCCCTGCTCAAACTTTTTGCACCGCCGGAGAAGATGCAGGAGGTGCATGGGTTGTATGTCAACGGTGGCGCCGCCTATGGGTACCTGAAGCAGGATCTGTTCGAATTGATCAATAATTATTATGCTGATGCCAGGGCCAGAAAAAAAGAGCTCCTCGGTGATCCCGGGTACCTGCGCCAGGTGCTTGCCGCAGGTGCGGAAAAGGCTCGGGCCAAGGCCTCCGTGACGCTTGAGCTTGCCCGCGATCGGATGGGCTTGAAGTATTGAGGTGGTGATTGTTCTTCACCTGCAGCCGTGCAGGTTGCAAATATCCCGGGGGCAACGCGACTGACCACGAAAAAAGGCGCGGATCCTTGCGGATCCGCGCCTTCAGCAATGACCTTGCAGTGAACCTTGCACCTGATCAGAAACGCACCATCTCGACATCGAAGACCAGCCAGGCATCGGGAGGGATGACTCCGCCGGCACCCTGCGCGCCGTAGGCCAGTTCTGGCGGAATAATCAGCGTTCTTTTTTCCCCCTGCTGCATTTGGCTCAGGGCTTCATCCCAGCCTTGGATGACCCGGCCGGTACCGACCGGGAAGGCAATGGGTTCGCCCCGGTCATAGGAACTGTCAAATTTGCGGTTATTCTCAAGAAGACGACCGCTGTAGTGGACGTGGACCGTAGTTCCTCTGGCCGGTACATCACCCTGGCCCTGTTCGATGACTTCATAATACAAACCGGAAGAGGTTCGAGTGGCCTTGGGCCAACGCTCCCGGATGTTTGCAACAATTTTTTCCCGCTGGTCCTTCTCCGCCTGTATTGCATTGCCCTTGATGGCCTGTAAAGCAGCGTCAAAGGCCGCTTGATCGGTTGAGAAGGCTTCTGCTTCCGTGCCAACCCGGATGATTTCCACGGTTTCTATGCTATCGCCCGTCCTGATGCTGTCAACGACCTCCTGGCCTTCGACGACCCGGCCGAAGACTGTATGGCGGTCGTCAAGGTGCGGTGTGGCGAGGTGGGTGATGAAAAACTGACTCCCGTTGGTACCGGGGCCGGCATTGGCCATGGAGAGCACCCCGGGACCGTCGTGGCGCAGGCTGCGATCAAATTCATCGGGGAAGGTGTAACCGGGACCACCGGTTCCGGTTCCCAGGGGACAGCCACCCTGGATCATGAAATCGGCGATCACCCGGTGGAAGGTGAGTCCGTTATAGAAGGGAATACCCACGGCCTTGCCGCTGTCTCCCAAATGAAGCGAGCCTTCCGCCAGACCCGCAAAGTTGATCACGGTCAGCGGGGTCTTGTCATAATGGAGCTTGAGAAGGATGGCTCCTTTGTTGGTGTTTATTTTGGCATACAATCCGTCTTTCATATTTATTTCCTCGGCTGATGATGCAACGTGTCCGGAACAAAAAAACAACGCAGACAGCAGGAGCAATAATAAAAATCTGTTCATTCGGGTCTCCGGCATACGTTTATTTCCGATGTCAAGGCTGGCGGTCGCTGTTTCCAGCTCACGCGAAAAGCCCTGGGTGAAGGTGGTTGCATACAAAGAGGAGGGCCGCTTGTCAACGAAAATGGCACAGAGGGGGCAGTTGGAACTGATCCTCGTTGGGTTCCGGCGCATATACCGTGCCGGGAGTCCATGTGATTCATGGTGGTTTGTGTCTGTTCCGGGCAAACAGGGAAGGGCTGTTGCGGCCTGTTATATCCGCAGTCGCTGGGCAACCAGCAACGATGTCAGCAGGGCCAGGGCGAGCAGGACCAGAGCCAGACCACTGGCCAGACCGGTGTGGCCGCTCACCAGAAGCTGGCCTCCCAGGGCAGTGCCCGCCGCCTGGCCCATGTAGACAAAGGAGGTGTTGAGCGAGGTCGAGGCCGAGGCCGCAGCGGGGTCGGCATCCACCAGGCGTGCCTGCTGGGAAGAGACCGCGGGGCTGGTTCCCACCCCCCAGATGAACAGGGCGGTCACGGTCAGGGGCAGTATGGTCCATTCACCCGCCCAGAGGAGCAGGCCGATGAAGAGGATGCCGAGAAACACATTGACCGTGTTTCGTGGGCCAAGGTGGAAGATCACCCGGCTGGCGAGCAGCGTGCCGATAATGCTGGCTACCCCATACACGGCGAGAAGGGTGGCGGTGAGGGCGGGAGAAGCGTTGAGCCGGGAGTGGAGTTCAACGACAATATAGGGATACTTGACGTTCTGGCCGGCAATGGCCAGGGCGGTAATGGAGAGCAGTAGCCAGGTTTTCCGGCCAGTTAAAAGTTTTTGCCAGGCCGCCAGGGAAAGACGATTTGCCCTCAGGCCGGCGGGAACGGTGCCGGCGACTGCTATGGCGGCAAGGGCGCAGGCAGTGGCCAGGCCGATGTACACAGCCTGCCATCCAATCAAGCCGCTGATCAAATTAACCATGGGGATGCCGATGGCTGAGGCCAGCGACCAACCGACAAAAAGAAAGGCAATGGCGCTGGAGCGGTGTTCAACGGGAAGGAACAGGGGTAAGGTGCTGGCAGCCTGGGGCGTAAACACCGCGGCCGAGGCGATCATGATCAGGCGAATGGTGAGTAATGTTGAAAACTCGCTTACCAGGGCCGAACAGAAATGACCTATCGCAAACAGCAGTAATGCACTGGTGAGGAGTAACCGGCGGTCGAGTCTGTTGGTGGCCAGCGCAAAGAGCGGTGACTGAAAACAGAGAAGGGCGCCGCCATAGGCAATAAGCAGGCCTACGGTGGCAACATCGACCCCAAAGGCCTGGCTGAGATCGTTGATCA